>CAJTKV010000014.1:6106-7357 GCA_910577075.1 uncultured Bacilli bacterium | reverse complement strand
AACAGATACGCCTTTTTCTATGACTCCTAAAGATTTAAATATGATTCCTTTTATTAAAGAAATGATTGATTGCGGTGTCAATTCCTTTAAGATAGAAGGACGCATGCGCAGTATCTATTATGTATCAACAGTTATATTAATCTATCGAAGATTGATTGATAAGATGTTAAATAATACCTTAACTAAGGAATATGAAAACTATGCTCGCAATATACTTAATAGAGTGGCAAATAGAGATTCAACTCCACAATTTTTCGATAAACTTCCAGGGGTTGATGAACAATATTATCTTGGACGCGAAGAACTCTCTAATCAAGATTTTTTGGGATTAGTATTAGACTATCAAGATGGCATTGCTACTATTGAACAGAGAAACTATTTTAAAGTGGGAGATACTGTTCAATTCTTTGGTCCTAATATAGAAACATTCTCATATAAAGTTGAAAAAATCATGGATTCTGATGGTGAAAAACTCGAAGTTGCAAGACATCCACAAATGATAATTAAGCTAGAAATTGACCAAAAATTGCATAAATTTGATATGATGCGTATAAAAGTGTTTGACATTTAGGATATTTTTTAGTATTATTTAAAACGTAGTTTTAAGTGAATTAACGAAATGAAGGGTGATTTAGATGTCAGAAAAAAAAGAGATAAAATTGACACCAGCTGGTTATACGGAAATTGAAGAAGAAGTAATCAGACTTAGGGAGCAAGAAAGACCTAGAATTATTCAGGCGATTAAGGAAGCGCGTGAACAAGGAGATTTATCAGAAAATGCCGACTATGATGCAGCTCGTGATGAACAAGGAAAAGTAGAAGCTCGAATTAAAGAGTTAGAATATATGTTAGAACATGCTATTATTATTGATGCTGTTCCAAAGGGAATTGTTGGACTTGGTTCAATCGTTACTATCAGTTATATTGATGACGATGATGATGACGAAGAAGAGTATAAGATTGTGGGATCGCTAGAAGCAGACCCTACGGAAAATAAAATATCTGATGAGTCTCCTGTTGGCAAAGCACTATTCGGACACAAAGTTGACGACATAGTAAGCATTGCAAGTCCTAATGGAAACTATAACGTAAAAATTGTTAGTATAGCCTAACAATTTTTTGTATTTTAAGGAAGTGATAAGATGAGCAAAGATATATTTCTAACAGAAGAAGGGTATGATTCTTTAGTTAAGGAACTTGACTATCTAAGAAGAGAAAAAAGGCCCAAAGTTATCGAAGAATTAGCCTATG
>CAJTKV010000014.1:0-6091 GCA_910577075.1 uncultured Bacilli bacterium | reverse complement strand
ACGTTATAGTTTCCATTAGGACTTGTGCTGCGGAGTTAGGTGATTTAAGAGAAAATTCAGAATATGATGCCGTTATTCATACGCAAGCAATCGTTGAGGGACGCATTGCTGATTTAGAATATGTTATAGATCATGCCAAGGTTATTAAAAATATGTCGACTTCTGAAGTAGGGTTAGGTTCTTGTGTTAAAGTCTTAATAGACGATGAAGAAGAAGAGTATACAATCGTAAGTTCATATGAGACGGATGTCAATAAAAATAAAATCAGCAGCAAATCACTTATTGGATCTTCTTTGTTAAATAAAAAGGTCGGTGATGTAATTACTGTGGAAAATGAAAATCAGGTATACACGATGAAAATTACAAATATTAGCTAATAATGTAAATAATTGGTTTCTTTATTGTTATTTACTTGAATTTTTGCTATAATTTTGATATTCGAAGGGGAAAATTGATGGAACATTACTTTACTAACAACGACAATTTAAAAAGCGACTTTAGAACCATTATTTACAAGTACAATGATTACTCTTTAGAATTTACGAGTGATTTAGGTGTATTCTCTAAAGATAAAGTTGACTTTGGCAGCAAACTCCTTATGGAAACTTTTTTGAAAAGTAATCATACATTAGGTGCTTTGCTTGACGTTGGCTGCGGTTATGGGATTATTGGCTTATCCTTGGCCTATATAACTTCCATGAAACCAACACTTGTCGATGTCAACAAAAGAGCTCTCCATTTAGCTAAGATGAATGCTAAGGGATTGGGAGTTGAAGCCGACATTTTTGAATCAGATGTTTATTCTAATGTCTCTGGTAAATATGATGTTGTAATAACAAACCCTCCGATAAGAGCCGGAAAACAAAAAGTTATGCAATTTCTTCTTGAAGCTAACGATTATCTTAAAGATGATGGTGAGTTATGGGTCGTTATGCGAAAAGATCAAGGAGCTAAAAGTGCAATAGAAAAGATGAAAACTCTATACTCTGTAGAAGTACGGGCAAAGAGTAAGGGCTTTTTCATAATTGTTGCAAAAAAGTTATTGACATCTAATTAAGATATATGATAAAATTTTAAATTGGTGGTGAATACTCCTTTTTGCGCGTGGAGTTTTCCAAAAAATTACTATAGTATTGGGGTGAAATGATGGCATACAAAGTTCAAAAATTTGGTGACCATAGAGAGAGAAGATCTTTCGCAAAAACAACTAACGCCTTGGCATTGACTGACTTGTTAGAAATACAAAAAAAACCTTATCAAGAGTTTTTAGAAAAGGGAATACAAGAAGTATTTGAAGATATTTCTCCGATAGAGAGTTTTACGGGAAAAGTGTCTTTAACTTTTGATTCTTATAGTTTTGACGAACCTAGATATGGTGTAAAAGAATCAAAGGAACGTATGGTAACATACTCAGCACCTTTAAAAGTTCAAGCAAGAGTGTTCATTCATGAAACTGGAGAAGTAAAAGAACAAGAAATCTTCTTAGGTGACATGCCGATGATGACGGATTCGGGAACATTTGTTATTAATGGTGTTGAACGTGTAATCGTATCACAATTAGTACGAAGCCCATCTATTTATTTTAAACGTGAAATAGATAAGAATGGTCGTCCAGTTGTATCAGGAGAAATTATACCAAATCGTGGTACTTGGTTAGAATTCGAACTAGATGCTCGTGATGTTGTATATGTTCGTATTGATAGAACTCGTAAAGTAACAATTACAACATTATTGCGTGCTTTAGGTCTATCTAGTGATGAAGAAATTTTAGAATTATTCGGTGAAGATAATCAATTTATCAAGAATACATTAGAAAAGGATTCAACTAAGAACACAGATGAAGCTTTAATTGAAATATATGAAAAACTTCGTCCAGGTGAACCTGCAACTCTTGATTCAGCTAAGAACCAAATGATTACTCGTTTCTTTGATAAGTTCCGCTATGATTTAGCTAAGGATCGTTTACTTGGCTTAAAAATTGCCGAAACTGTAAAAGATGGCAAAGAAGTTATTGCGGAAAATGGTACGGTTATTGATAAAGTACTATTGGAAAAATTGAGAAAAGTATTCGCTTCGGGATATAATGTTAAAGAAGTAACAATTAATGAAGAATTGGATCAATTCAATAAAGTACAAACTGTTAAAGTTTATGACAAGAAATATGAGAAGAAAGTCATTACAATCATTGGTAATGATCAAACTATTGATTCTCGTCGTTTGACTATTTCCGATGTATATGGAGCAGTAAGTTATTATTTGAATTTATTAGATGGTATTGGAAATGTCGATGAAATTGACCATTTAGGAAATCGTCGTGTTCGCCAAGTAGGAGAGTTAATTCAAACACAATTTAAGACTGGTGTTTCACGTATGGAGAGAGTTATTCGTGAAAGAATGACAACTCAAGAACTAGAGACAATGACGCCAAAGACATTAATCAATATTCGTCCGGTAACGGCAGCTATGAAGGAATTCTTTGGATCTTCACAATTGTCTAAATTCATGGATCAAATCAATCCAATTGCCGAACTTACAGATAAACGTCGTCTATCATCTTTAGGACCAGGTGGTCTATCAAGAGATAGAGCAGGAATGGATGTTCGTGACGTTAACGTTTCCCATTATGGTCGTATTTGTCCAATCGAGTCACCAGAAGGTGCCAACATTGGTCTAATCACATCTCTTGCAAGTTATGCTAAAATCAATGAATATGGTTTCATTATGACACCATATAGAAAAGTTGAAAATTGTCATGTAACGGATGAGATTGTCTATTTAACTGCTGATGAAGAAGCTGATTATTATATTGGACAAGCTACAATCAAGATGGATGATAAAAATAATATTATCGAAGAAGAACCAATTTGTCGTTTGAATGGTGATAACGTTACAACGAAGAAGGAAGATATTAACTTCATCGATGTTGCACCAAGTCAAATTGTATCTATTACAACAAGTATCATACCATTCTTGGATCACGACGATGCAACTCGTGCCCTAATGGGATCTAATATGCAACGTCAAGCAGTTCCACTACTTAGAACAGAAGCTCCATTTATTGGAACAGGTGTGGAATATATTGCAGCACGTGATTCAGGTTCAACAGTTGTTTGTAAGGCTGATGGTGTAGTTGAATACGTTGACTCTAAAAAGATTATTGTCAAGACAGCAAAAGACAAAGATGTTTACTATTTAGCAAACTTTGAAAAGAGTAATGCTGAAAGTTGTCTAAATCATAATCCTATCGTAAATATTGGCGATAAAGTTCATACAGGTGAGGTAATTGCCGATGGTCCATCTACTGATAAGGGTGAACTTGCCTTAGGAAAGAATATGGTTGTTGCCTTTATGACATGTAACGGTTATAACTATGAGGATGCCGTTGTATTAAATGAGAGATTAGTTAAAGATGATGTCTATACATCATTACATATCGAACACTATGATATAGATTGTCGTGACACTAAGCTTGGACCTGAGGAAATTACTCGTGATATTCCAAATGTTAGTGAAGAGGCAAGAAAGAACCTTGATGCGGAAGGTATTATCCGTATCGGTACAGAAGTTAAAGAAGGAGATATCCTTGTTGGTAAAGTTACACCAAAGGGAGTTCAAGAATTAACTTCAGAAGAAAAATTGTTACATGCAATCTTTGGTGAAAAAACTCGTGAAGTACGTGATACATCATTGCGCGTTGCTCATGGAGCAGACGGAATTATTCACGATGTTAAAGTATATACTAAAGAAAATAGTGATGAATTACCTGCAGGTGTTTCTAAGATAATTCGCGTATATATCGTTCAAAAACGTAAGATACAAGTTGGAGATAAGATGTCAGGACGTCATGGTAATAAAGGTGTTGTATCATTAATATTACCAGAAGAGGATATGCCATACTTACCAGATGGTACGCCAGTTGATGTTGTCTTAAATCCACAAGGTGTTCCTTCACGTATGAACTTAGGACAAATTCTCGAATTACACTTAGGTATGGCTGCTAAGAAGTTAGGTGTTCATGTTGCTACTCCAGTATTCGATGGTGCATCAATTGATGAAATCTATGAGATGATGGATGAAGCAGGAATGGATTCCGATGGTAAGACTTGGTTATACGATGGTAAAACTGGTGAAACATTTGAAAATCGTGTATCAGTTGGTGTTATGTATATGATTAAGTTACACCACATGGTTGATGATAAATTACATGCTCGTTCAACGGGACCATACAGTTTAGTTACACAACAGCCACTTGGTGGTAAAGCTCAATTTGGTGGTCAGAGATTTGGAGAGATGGAAGTTTGGGCACTATATGCCTATGGTGCATCACATGTCTTACAAGAAATTATGACTGTTAAATCTGACGATGTTGTTGGACGTGTTAAAGTATACGAAGCCTTAGTAAAAGGTAAGACAGTATCAGCAGCAGGGGTTCCAGAATCATTCCGAGTTCTAGTTAAAGAATTCCAAGCTTTAGGTTTAAATATTGAAATGATCGACTATGATGATAATATTCATGATTTAAGGGAACTTGAAGTTGAAGATGATGATGCTACTGAAGCAATAACTATTGATGAAATAGATGCAAATACTGGTGAGGTTAAGAAAAGAGAACCATTAGTTCCGGATATTGACCCGATACCAGAGGAACCAGCAGAAGAAGAGGCAGACGATGATGAATTTGCCGATGACGATAATTTTGATGAAATGCCAAGTGATGATGAAATAATCGCTTTGGAACAAGGCTTTGAAGGAGGGGAAGAATAATGTTAGAAGTAAATAATATCAAAGGTATTAAAATTAGCATTGCTAGCCCTGAGAAAATAAGAGAATGGTCTTATGGAGAAGTAAAAAAGCCAGAAACTATCAATTATCGTACATTAAAACCCGAAAGAGATGGCTTGTTCTGTGAGAAGATATTTGGTCCAAGTAAAGACTATGAATGTTCTTGTGGTAAATACAAGAGATTAAGATATAAAAATGTCATATGTGATAGATGTGGAGTTGAAGTTACTAAATCTCGCGTTCGTCGTGAACGTATGGGACATATTGAACTTGCTTCTCCATGTTCCCACATTTGGTTCTTTAAAGGTGTTCCATCAAAGATGGGATTAGTACTAGATATGTCACCACGTGATCTTGAAGAAGTATTATACTTTGTAAGTTACGTAGTTATCAATCCAGGATCTGCTCCTTTAGAGAAAAAACAAACTTTATCTGATAAAGAATACCGTGCTTATTATGAAAAATATGGTACTTCATTTGAAGTAGGTATGGGTGCTGAAGCTATTAAGAAATTATTAAGCGAAGTAGATGTCGATAAAGAAGTAGAAGATTTAAGACGTGAACTTGATGGTGCTACGGGACAAAAACGTGGACGTTTAGTTAAACGTTTAGATTGCCTTGTTGCATTCCAAGAAAGTGGCAATAAACCTGAGTGGATGATACTCGATGTTATTCCAGTTATTCCTCCAGATTTAAGACCAATGATTCAACTTGATGGTGGACGTTTTGCTACATCTGATTTGAACGACTTATATCGTCGTATAATTAACCGCAATAACCGCCTTAAGAAATTATTAGAGCTTGGAGCTCCATCAATCATCGTACAAAATGAAAAACGTATGTTACAGGAAGCTGTTGATACACTTTTAGATAACGGTCGTCGTGGAAGAAGTGTTACGGCAGCATCAAATAGACCTTTAAAATCATTATCTAGTATGTTAAAAGGTAAACAAGGACGTTTCCGTCAAAACTTACTTGGTAAACGTGTTGACTACTCAGGACGTTCTGTTATCGATGTTTCACCTGAATTGAAGTTTTACCAATGTGGTATTCCTAAGGAAATGGCTCTTGAATTATTTAAACCACATGTAATTAATGGTTTAGTAGAAAAGGGGCTTGCTCACAATATAAAGGGAGCTAAGAAATTAATTGATTATCGTGATGATTGTGTATGGGATATCGTTGAAGATGTCATAACTGAACATCCAGTAATGTTAAACCGTGCACCAACTCTACATAGACTTGGTATTCAGGCATTCGAACCAAAATTAATTGATGGACGTAGTATTCGTCTTCATCCACTTGTATG
>CAJTKV010000013.1:29153-41625 GCA_910577075.1 uncultured Bacilli bacterium | reverse complement strand
CAAAAGAAAATAATAAAAAAAAGATAATACTCACTTGAAATAGAATATTATCTTTGATAAACTTAAGTTGTGAGAGGCATTACATTGCAAGTTTGATGCCTAGCACTATAGCTTGCATCTTTATTCAAATGAGTAAAGATGTTTTATTTTATAACTTAGTTTTAATTGTTATGTATTTGATGTTATTGTAATGGAAAAAGAAGTAGAAAATCTTGAAAATTTAATCTATGAGATTCGTGGTGTACAAGTAATGTTGGATGCAGATTTAGCAAAACTTTATGAATGTACAAATGGAACTAAAGATATTAATAAAGCTGTTAATAGAAATATTGAACGTTTTCCTAAAGACTTCTATTTTCAACTAACTAAAGAAGAGTATGATAACTTGAAGTTCCAAAATGGAACTTCAAGATTAAGCAGTTATGCTGGAGTAAGAACTTTTTGTATTAATATACTAGAAGACAAAGAGGTTTGTGACGCTCTTAAAAATAAAGTTGATAAGATAATTAGTAAATAATAAAAAACATACCTAATCGGTATGTTTTTGGTTCATTATATCAATAAGTTTATTGACACTAAAGTTAGGTATTGTATTTTTTAGGGTAACAATACCAATATATCTCTTTGGAACTTTGGGAATTACATCTAATTCATATAAAGTTTTATTATCTAAATCACTTTGGATAAATTCTTTTGTAGCATAGCCAATGCCAAAACCAATTTTTAAAAAGTCCATTATTAGGTTATAACTGACTATTTCCATTTTAGGGGTTAATTTTACTTCGTTATCTAATAAGTATTTGTCTAAATATTCTCGCGTATTAGATGGTTTTTTTTGAAATAGAAGAGGGTAGTTATTTAATTCTTCAAGGTTTATTTTTCCACCTATCTTTTTATAGATGTCTTGATTGGCAACAAAGATATCTTGGACATCCATAATATGGGTGATAGCTAAATCTTTATAATCCTTCATGGGCATATTTAAAACTAACATATCTAGATTACCATTTCGCAGATCAGTAAGTAAGTGTTCTGTTAAATTATTCTCAATATTGATATCTATATTGGGATATTTTTTGTGAAATATTTCTAAGTAGGGCATGATTACATGTTTTGCCACAGTGGCACTAGCACCAATTCGGATATTTCCATAATCGAGATTTTTGAGATTAGTTAAAGTATTCTCCCCATTGGTGAAGGCTTCAACACCTTTTTCTATGTAACTAAAGAATATTTTTCCTTCATCTGTTAGACTTACGCCTTTTTTAGTTCTAATAAATAAGGTCATTCCCAATTGATCTTCTAGATTTTTTATTTGCCAAGATACTGCTGGTTGACTTATGCAAAGAATATCAGCGGCAGCAGATATGCTATGGTTTTTTGCTACGGTGTAAAAAATCTTGTATGCTTCATAGTTAATGTTCATATATAAACTCCTTTTATATATAATATAAATAATATATATTATATTTATAACATAAAAGACGATATAATACAAGCAGAAAGAAGGAATAATATGGCAAGTCATGCTGGATTAATTACTGTTATAAAGACAGTAAAAGGATACATTACAGATAAAGGAGGGTTAACAAATAATATTGATGAAGCAAGAAAGATATATTGTTTAGAGTTTGGTTTTCGCGACGCCTATGAAGTTGCTGAAAGATTAGGATATCACGATGATGAACTTAAACATGCGGATTATACGTATAAAACGGTAGAACCATCATATGATTCAAGACTTGCGATGATTGAAAGTTATTTAGAAGATATGGGATATGATTATCGTGAAGCTTGTGAAGAATCGGCGTATTCGTTTCGCATCTATCACTTGGAGAGAATGGAAAATTTTAGAAGATATATCGAAACTTTAAAGGAAAAGACGATAAATTATTATAATTCGCGAAGTAGAGCTAGTGATCAAGTTATGAAAGATGGAGTTTTAAAAAATCTTTATAGGATTAATCATCATCACTATGAATATGGCGATTATACATTAGATACCTATTATGATGATGAAGAAAAAATTGAAAAATATACTTTTCATCTTAGCAATCCTCATGTAGAAAAATATTTTGATGTAAGTAGTGGAGAAAGAAAGAGTTTAAATAATTGGCAAAGTGATGGGCTCGTAGAGTATTTAAAGGAAAATATTGAACTTCCACACTTAGATGATGAATTTAAGATATATGATATACGCATTAATGATGGCAAGGTAGAAATATATACTAATGAGTATAATTATCATTTTATTGAGCAATTAAATGATAAAATTAGAAATTTCTTAAGTCAAAAAGAAATGCATATTACGCGTATGTTTGGTAGTTACATAATTTTAAGGAGAGAACAGGGTGAGTTAAGGGCAATTAAAGCCACACCTATACCTATAAAGTATTGTCCATTGATGATTAAGTTATTAAAAGAAGTTGGTGGGGAAGTTGCTGAAAAACTAATTGCTAGTTTAGAAAATACTGATGAAGAAGAACAGACGAAGATGATGTGTGCGTTAATCAATGAAGTTGTCATTAAGGGGGGATATTTTGATACTAATAGACCACTTAATTCATGTGAGGCAAATGTGACATTTGGTGCTAGTGAGACAATGTCTTCAGCGTTTAAAAGTAAGATGATTGATGCTGCGGTAATCGTATCTAATAACTTAGGAACAATTATTACGACTAATGATTTAGGTACTCAAGGGGCTGTAAAGAGAATGACAGGACTTTTCTATACCTCACCAAATGAGACGATTGTTAAAACAGCCGAAGAGGAAGGGATAATACCAGTTTTTCCTTATTCCGCAAAAATTGATCAACTAAAAGGTGTAGAAGAGGCAATAAAACGCGGATATAAGCGCATTGCTGTATCAGTGGCGGCTGGCGATAATTATCTTCATAAGGAATTAAAAAGATTAGAACTAGAAAATAATGTTACTATTTATAAATTTGGGTTATGCTCGACGGGTATAACAGAAGAAACTGCAAAAATTATGGAAGAATATGCCGATGTTGTTTGGTCTTGTGCCTCTTCCCAAGTTCGCAAGCATATTGATCCGGCATCAATATTTCAAGTAGGTGTTAAAATTCCCGTATATGTTATGACGGAGAAGGGCTATGAAATTATAAAAAATCACTTATCATTAATGAATGATACGGAAGCTTTAGATGATATTGCGTTAGTTAAAGGGGAAGAGATGCCAGTGGCATTAAATAATTCTAAAGGACTAAAATTATTGAAGAGAAAAGAATTACATCATTGTGCCGATTGTCCGCATCCATGTATTTAAAAAGTATTTCTAAATAAGTGAACCTATGGTATCATATACTGATAGGGAGGTTCGTATGGAACTAAATGGATTAAATAGTGATGATTACATCTACTTAAAATTAAATCAAGATTTAAAGAATGATTCTTATAATGAAGCAAAGGGAGCAACAATTGGCTTTACCCGTCATCATTTAGAATGTGCAATTTATTCTTCAATTTATTATCAAGGAATCGATGAAATATTGGAAATAACATCTAAAGGAAATAAAAAGGATACGGATATTTTGCCTTCACAGACTAATGAGTCTATGGTTGTTAAAGAAGATAAAGTCATCGATATTAGATTATTTCCACATAGAAGCTATGTTTTAAATGATTGGCTTTTAGAACATTTGACAAATGATGATACTTTCTATAGTTTTTCCGAAGGCAATAGAGTAATTACGGATTATAATATGGAGCATATAAAAAAGGAATGTTCAAAGGCATTGCCAACCGATTCAAAGTATCCGATGATTACAACAGGAGATGATGAAGTAAGATTAAAGATTACTTTTAAGAAGGGTGAGACTTTGGATTTTACTAATCCGGGAGTGATGTCTTTACTTTATGACCCAAATGAAATAGCTCTTTTAGCCAGTTCAGAGGTTTTAATGGGCGATGAAAAGGAAGAGTGTTTTAAAGATGATTTTCAAAATACGTTCTTTGCTCAAAATGGTCGAATTTGTTCTAATGAAGAGATGTTCCGCTATTATCGCATTAATGATGATGTGAATGTTCACTTCTTTGGAGATTTAGGAACTTATAGTCCAACGGTTGTAGAGAAAGATGAAAATGGTAATTATCGCGTGATTTATCTTAATTGTGATCATTATGATGATAAACAATTTAAAAGGGAGGATGTCCTTGCTTTAAAAAAGGTCGCTAAAGAGATTCCACTTGAAGAGGCAAAGATAATTCATGAGGAGCGCTTAAGACGCGAGGAGGCTGCCTACCAGAAACAAATGCAAGAGTTTCATGAGCGCGAAGAGGCACATGCTAGAAAGTTAGAAAGTGCCTATGAAGAGAATAAGGATAATGCCGAGATATTCCCTGGTACAGGTGGATGCTTTGTGCAGACTTATAAGGGCAGAGATACTTCAGAAGATAATAAGAAATACTCCTTAGAAGAGATAAAAGAATTCTATCGCAAGTTAAAGAATATCAACCAAGAGATTTTAAATTATATGTATTTTTATGGAGGAACGATTCCCTATGTCTTAATGGATTCGGATGCATCACGCGAATTTGGCGATGTAGATATATTTGTGCCAATAGAAGCTATGCGCTATGTGCGCGAGGAATTAGCTCATCAACCATCTTTTGAAGTGGATTTTGATTCTATTGATGTAACATCAAGAGTTAATTTGACTTCGCGTATTCCCAATAATGAGGAAAAAGATGATAAGGATAGTCTAGGATTATTATTTGCCTTGATGAATCCGAGTATCGATGATGAAACAGTTAATGCCTTATTTACCCAAAATTCTTCTAGATGTTTGCAGGATTTTGGTCTTAAAGGAAAATTATTTGGCGTAAATATTTCGATATTTCCAATTTACCAATATAACAATGATTTAATGGCTAAGAGTTTTAATATTACGAATATGTATGAATATTTGCTGGCTGTAAGAGTTATGAATAATACAGAAGTAAAGGATTTTGTTAAAAATGTCCAAATTTGTGGCAATAATATTAATATTTTACCTATGGAATACGTTATTGTCAGCAAGAAAAGTGCTATTGATCAGGGATATCAAAAGCGTATGGAAAAAGATAAAGAGGATTTAGCTTTTATGGAAGGCCATCATGATGAATTAGAAATAGATGATGCTTATCAAGAGAAAATAGATGAAAACTATCCGGATTATTCAGTAGCTATGGCATATTATGTGGGACCTCGTGCGGTTGAAAAGATAAGTGGTGAAAAATATAAAGATTTAATGCTATTAAATAAGGGTGAATGGTTATCATAAATAAAATAAGGAAAATATTTAATTTTCCTTATTTTTGTTTTCCTCTAATCTTATGGGGCGATTGGCATATTCGAAAGAATTGACATTATCACCAGTTATCATTTGATAAATATTGGCACATTTTAATTCATAATTTTTGATTTTGGAATCTATTGCGGTGTATTTAGATACTAGGGGAATAGATAATTCCTTTTTTATTTTATTAATATATTTTTGTCCTCGAGTATTTAATCCTAAAAGGCGAATATATTCATTGTTAGTAAGGGATTCTTTATCTTCCTTGGTTAATCCTACTAAAATATGCATCATCATGCGCATTAAACGATTATAAGTATATCTCTTGGTCTTAACTAGATTTATTAGTTCTTCTAAAGAATTAGCTTGGTTTATTACTTTTCTGAGACGATTATCAATTCCCTCATCGACAGATAAGTATTTATCTAGATTATCCTCGGTTATAATTTTATATTTTAACAAAGTGAAGAGCAATTGTTCATCGATTGTATTTATCTTTCCTTTAGGAATATATCTATCAATATTTTGACCATTATGTATTTTTTCGCGAATATTCGATGCAGAAACGATCTCTTCATCGCTTTTAGTATCGTGATAATTATTAGTTCTTTTTATCGTTTCAGGTATAATCTCATAATTGTTTTTTAAGATGGCCTTTATATAGGAAACACCTAGTAAGTCATTAGGGTCATTTAGAGGAATTTCAATGGCTTTATTTAGCGCTGTTGGATAGTTAATTCCCTGATTTAAATATAGTTTTACCTTTTCATCAAAGTGTTCATCTAATTGTCTTTTGGCAACATTTGTCAAGAGAGCAATATTATCAGATTCACTTCCAAAGATAAGGCGATTAATTTGCATTTCATTAAGCAATTCTAAGGAAGCTTCCGCAAAGATATCGGCCGAATTAGAGCCAAAGACAAAGGAAAGTTCAATAGTAATATCGACACCATATTCTAGGGCAAGACGTGTTTTTTCTTCTTTACTCTCTAAAGAGATAATTCCTCTTTCTAAAAAATAGCCATTTAAGATAAGTATTATTAAAGAATTGGGATATCTCTTTTTGATCTCTTCTAATTGATATACATGGCCATTGTGAAAGGGATTATATTCGGCAATAAGTCCAATTACTTCCATGTCAATAGCTCCTTTCTTTTGTATAATATTAACACAAGATTAATGAATTAACAAATTTTGTGTTATAATGAACATAAGGTGATATTATGGATAAGAAAAGGGGTTTAAAAGTCTATTTTATTCATTCTACTAAAATAGATTATAATAATTTAATATATTTACCAGTTTTAAGAAGTAGAGAGTTATCTAATCATCGTCTTATATTTCCCCAAAATGAAGAGAATAAAGATAAATACTATAA
This sequence comes from uncultured Bacilli bacterium, assembly GCA_910577075.1. Classification (GTDB taxonomy): domain Bacteria; phylum Bacillota_I; class Bacilli_A; order RF39; family UBA660; genus CAG-582. The sequence goes on along the minus strand of CAJTKV010000013.1, from coordinate 34,950 downwards.
AGATTTAATCGATGATGCCGATGTTTTAGTAGTGGAACTGACGAGTCCCGATATTGGCTTTAATATGGAATTAAAACAGGCGATAATAACAAAAAAACCAATACTTGCCTTGGCTCAAAAAAGTATTGGATATGATTCGAAATATCAAAAATTATTAAAAAACGTTATTGGCTATTCAAATGAGACAGAATTCAGGTATTTTGTCGAAACATTTGTAAAAAACTATGAGACGCGTATTAATGCGGGAAAGAGTGATCCGACAGTAGTTTTAGGAATATTAAACTAGAAGAATATCAATTCTTCTTTTTTTCATAAATATCGATAATATCTCTTATGGGAATTAATTCATTATTGATTGTAATAAGATGGTTATTCGTCTGACCAACTATCGATGTATCTAAAGTGTTATTTTTAGTTTCGATTAAAACATCTAATTTGTAGACGTAATTTTTGGATTGAAATAAATTTTTTATTGTCGTTTTTATGTCTTTTTTTTCAGTTTCTTTTGGAATTATGCGATTACCATAAAATAATTCCTGAGGAGTATCTTTAATTTCTATTTTTTTATTTTGAAATACGTTTGGCAAATTCATGAGTATCACCTAATATATAATATGTTTAATTAGCCAAATAATGCATAAAATAAAATTATGAAAGATATAGGAAAATTCACTTTAATTATTATTGCTTTTATGTTTTTTAGTTTAAATAATGTCTTAAAATATACGGGCAGCATGACTAAACAACTTATTTTCTATGGGCTTGGATTTGTCCTGTTTTTTGGCGTTAGTAAGATGGATAAGAAACAAATATATAAATATGTATTCCCTGTATATATTATTTTAAATGTGTTACTTTTGTACCTTTTATTATTTGGCTCTAGTATAAATGGCAGTAAGGCGTGGATTGATTTAGGATTTTTCTCTTTTCAACCGAGTGAATTAATGAAAATAACCTTAATAATTTTGTTATCTATAGTGGTAAATACGAAAGAAAAGTATGTTCTTTTTTCCTTTATTATTACTTTAATACCGAGTGTTTTAACTTTTTTAGAACCGGATACTGGTAATGTTATCTTTTATTTTGTCATTCTATTTTCTATTCTTCTGCTAAAAATAAAAAATATAAGAAAATTTATTCCTTATATTTTATGTTTAGTCTGTGGTACCTTCCTTTTTATGTATCTTTATTTTTATAATAAATCTTTATTTGTCAGATTATTTGGCAGTAGCTTTTTTTATCGAATGGATAGGATAGTAAATTTGTTTTCTTCATCTTATCAGTTAGATATGGCTCTTATGAATATGGGAGTATCGGGTCTTTTGGGAAGTAGTTCGGTTGTGGGTATTCCAGAAGCTACTACGGATTTTGCTTTTTCTCTATTGGTTTCCTTAAATGGCTTTATTGGTACGGTTATTTTTTTAGCTATTAATTTTTGTTTTGATTTTTTAATAATAAAAAAATTAGATAGTAGTGATGTGATTATGCAATATGTAATATTTTCTTTTCTATTTATGAAGATATTTCAAAGTAGTATTCATATCCTCATGAATATTGGACTTCTTCCAATTACGGGGATAACACTTCCTTTTATTTCCTCAGGGGGAACAAGTTTACTCACATATTTCTTTGCGATTGGTCTAATTAATAATTGCTATAATAATATGGGGGATAATACGGATATGGTGTAGGATTCATATAAACGGGTCTAGGTCTTGAAAGGCCAACAACTGCGGCACCACCTAATCCTCCTAGTAAGAATGGTATTGCAAAGCCGCCAAATCGCTCATCATAAATTGGCGTATTATTGTAGATATTAGGATTGTATGATGGATAATATTTATTATTGTACATAAAAAAACTCCCTTCTAGAGTATTTTATGAAGGAAGTTTTTATTTGGTGTAAAAACGATATAAATTAATACTTGGTTTATCAAAGAATCGAAATTTTATGGTACTCGTTCCAATTCCACCGGAAATATATAAGTCAGCATTGCCAACTTTGTAGTATTCATCATAGTATTTTTTAGAACCTTTAGGAGTATATAGAGCCCCAATAAAAGGAATACGAATTTGTCCGAGGTGTGAATGTCCAGATAATACTAAGTCAAAATTATAATTGTTAAATTCGTCTATTTGATCTGGTTCATGAGCAAGGACTATGGTATATAGATTTTCATCATTTTCATTGATGAATGAGAAGGCGTTTTCATAATCCTGTTTGCCATAGGTCAAATCTTTTAATCCAACTAATACTATGGGATTTTTACTATTTCCATAGATAAATTCATAAGTGTTGTTTAAAACATGCCAATCAAGGGATTTCATAACTTTTTCAAAGTATCCGGATTCGTCATAGTCATGATTGCCATCAACAGCTAGTGTTTCTATACGAGCATCAATCTTTTTTAATTCATTTATCAAGGTATTTAATTCATCATCATTAAGTGTTACCCCTGTTTCAACCAAGTCTCCTGTGAAAACGACAATGTCGGGTTTTTGTTTGTTTATTTCATTTATGACATTTTTTAGTTCATCTTTAAAAATCGTACTTCCATAATGCAAATCTGTAAAGTGAACAATTTTAAATCCATCGTATTCTTCCGATAATTTATCATTCCTTATGGCATATTCCTTAACGATAAGACCAGATGTAGAGATATATCGAGCCCATAGTAGGGTAAGCAAAAGCCATATTGCGAGGACTAATACTATCTTTAAAATGGTATGTTTTTTATTTGTATCATTTTCTAATATTTCGTCTTTTTTCATATCATCACCTATAAGAATAATAATATCATAACATTAATGAAATTATTTAAAATATGTACTATTATTGACATATATATGTTACCCGTTTTATAAAAACTATATCCAATACTTAAACTTAAAAAACTATATGGTATTAAATAAATGAATTCTTTTAACCCGTTTGTGAAGGCGATATGGGCAAGGGCAAATATTAAAGAATAGACGAAAAAATTTAATAATTTATGTTTTTCAACACGCTTAAATGGCAAGCGATAGATCATCTCTTCAACGATTGGTCCAAGGATAATTATACTAAATCCCATAATAATGGGTGAAGATTTGAGTTGGTTTCTAGCTATTATTTCATTTTCGGCAAAAGTTCCCATGAATCTAACAACGAGATAATTACTAATGTAAAGTAGTACTGTCAATAAAATGGTTATTATTAACATTTTTTGCCAATTATTTTTAAAATCATCTTTAAATGTTTTAATGTTGTCTTTTAATTCTGGTTTAAAGAATTTTGCCAATATAATAATCATTATTGTGTAACCTACAATATATGCGATATTCCAATTGCGCGTGATAGAGTAGATAAGTGCCAATATAAATGATGCCAAAATGGTAAAAGCAAATGTCCAAAAAATTGCCATAAAAATATTTGTTTTTTTCATCAAATCACCTAAGATTATTTTAACATATAACCATCTATTTATGTTTGAAAAATGTTGATATTGTGTTATAATTGTCATAGTAGAGGGTTTGGCTTAGAGGACCAAGTGAATGAAGAATACAAACGGAGGGATAACATGGCAAAAACCAAAAAGGGCAAGAGCTCGGCTTTTAAAAGATTAATAGGTAATAAAAATACTGTTACTATTTTAGGATTATTGGCATGTGTAGCAACTTTAGTTATAGGGTATAATTATCGCGTTCGTCTAGCAATAGATCCTATAACTGTACCATATGCTAAGGAAGAAATACCTTCGCGTACGCTTATTACAAGCGATATGGTTGGACGCATGAAAGTAGCACGTAATTATGTCAGTGAGGCAGCTAACCTTATAAAGTCTAATGAGGAAGTTGTTGGGAAATATGTCTCATATAAGACGAATATTCCTAAGGGCAGTTTATTTTATGCAGAGGCTGTAAAGGATGCAGAGGAAATGCCTGATTCGGCATTTGCCAATATTGAAGACGGAAGTACTATTTATAGTTTGGCAGTTGATGAGAATACTACCTTGAAGAATTCCATAAGAGCAGGAGATTATATAGATCTTTACATGTCGGCAACGGAGTACCGCAACAATTCTAATCTAATTATATATGGATGCTTGATTAAATCTATAAGAGTTTTAGCTGTTAAAGATAGAAATGGGAATAACATTGTTAAAAATACTTTAACTTATGGAAAACCAGCAGAGTTATTATTTGCTGTTGATAATGAATTGTTCTTACTTTTATCGCAAGCAGAACATGCACCTGATGGAGATATCGAAATTACACCAGTACTTCGTAATAAAACTTATACAACAGAGGGAAATCCTACATCTGTTGATAGTAACTATTTGATTCAATTTATTAATTCACAAGTACAAAAATTAAGCTAAGAGGAGGAACAATATGGATGTTGAAAATGTAAAGGTCAATATAAAGAGATTTTTAAGCAATCCGAATACTATGACATTCTTACTTGTTATTGTATTAATTGTCGTTGTTTACTTTATATATAATAGTCTCGTTAATCGAGCAGTAGCACCTGTAACTTTGCCTTATACAACTAAACTTTTATCGGAAGAAACAGAAATAACAGGAGATATTGTAAGCACTGTTAAGTTGAGTGGAACGTTTGTTACTAGTACGGGTGAGGGATTGGTACAAAATCGTGGTCAAATAATTGGAAAATATGTTGCAGTAGGTTATCAAATACCACAAAATAGTTTCTTTTATAAATCAGCAATAACCGATGAGTCTAATACGAATAAGGGGTTAGCAGAAGATATACCAGATGGGTATACGACATTTCAATTAAAGGTAGATTTTCATAAGACTTATGGATGCTCAATAATGCCTGGCAATTATATAGATTTATATTTTAAAGCGAGAAGTGACGATGGCAAAAAGATTATTTATGATTTGTTTATTAAATCTATTAGAGTTGAGGCCGTCTTAGATAAAGATGGAAATAATGTATTTACACATACGGAAGAGGGAGATGAACCTAAACCAGATAGATTGATCTTTGCCGTACCAAATGATTATAAAGAATTATTGGAAACAGCTATGTTGATAACGTCAAATTCTATTGATTTGATACCTGTTCCAAGAAATGCTGGTTATTCAGAAAATCCAGAAGATACATCGATTGCCAATGAAGCAATAGCAGAGTTTATCTTATCAAAATCTGTACATGTTGCATATTAGAATAATAAAAAAAAGAATATAAAATAGGAGGTGCTTTATGTTAAATTCCATATTTGATCAGATGGACTTTGGCCCGTTACAGGAGTTTTTAGAGGAAGATGATATTACCGATATCTCTTATAGTAATGGTGGTCAAGTTTGGTTAAAGACTTTATCAAAAGGTATTTATCAAGTAAATAGACCAGATATAAATAATGTGTTTATGGAAAAACTTGCCTTTCAGTGTTCGAATGTTATGGGTAAAACGTTTAATATGGCACATCCCTTCCTAGATGCTGAATCTGCTGAGTTACGTATGAATTTCGTACATGATTCGATTGCGACTAATGGCATTGCCTGTCTTATACGTAAGACGCCAGCGAAGATTCGTCTTAATAAAGATAAATTGATTGACGAGCAATATATTACAGCGCAACTTCACGATTTTTTGATTAAATGTGTAGAAGGACATTGCAATATTATGGTTGCGGGAGAAACTGGTAGTGGTAAAACAGAGCTAGTTAAGTATTTAGCATCGAAAACTAAAGAAGATGAAAAGATTATCTCAATTGAAGATACACTAGAACTTCACTTAGATAAGATATTTCCAACTCGCGATATAGTTGCTATGAAAACGAATAAT
>CAJTKV010000013.1:13670-29143 GCA_910577075.1 uncultured Bacilli bacterium | reverse complement strand
CGTATACAGAATCACTAGTAGCCTGCATGAGACAGAACCCGATATGGATATTATTATCCGAGGTTCGTTCCGCTGAGGCCGTACTTGCCGTACGTAACTCTATATCATCAGGTCACCACATCTTATCGACAATCCATGCCGATAAAGCATCAAGTATCCCAATGCGTATGTATTCACTACTGGAATCAAGTCAAGATATTGAACAGTTTTTAGGTTCAATTCATAGATATGTACAAATTGGCATCTATGTTAAGGGATATTTTTCAAAAAGACTAGGTAGATTCCAACGTGAAATTATTGAAGTATGTGAATTTTATATTGATGATGATAATAAGCCAAGAAGCAATAATTTGTATCAAAAGAGTTTGGATGGACGTGTTGTTTTACATAATCCAACGCATAATTTAATTGATTATTTAGCAATTGGTAATGTTATGTTACCCGAGGATACTTTTGGTTTAGGACCATCAAATGAAGGATTTGATGATACTAATAGAGTAGATATGCCAGCTCCAGAGGCGGTAAAACCAACAAATGTTGATGATCCTTTTGTAATGAATGATGATAATGCTAGTACCTCAACGGGAACGGCTCCAGCTTTAAATGCTAGCCAAAATCCGAGTGCACCTTTACCAGTTAATCAACAGATGCCTCAAGCGCAAACGCAGGTGACGAGTAATCAAATGAGTGGGCAAGCAATACAACAAGTACCGCAAATGCGTCCAGCGCAAGCAGTTCAATCGCCTAATCAAGGAGCAATGAATACTAATATGCAGGGAATGCCAGCTCAACAAAATGTTCAACCTATTCAGCCACAAAATATGGCTGCTCAATTGAATCAAGCTAGTGGAGTACAAAATGTTCAACCAAGAACTATGCCAACTCCTCAAGTAACACAAGTGCAACAACCTATGATGCAACAGGTAATGCCTCAAACACCACCAGTGCAAATGCCAAATCCTGCTAGTGCTACAGGTGCTGTTGGAGTTGCATAAGAAAATATGTAGAAAGAAGGATGCTATATGGAATTAGTTATAATGCTAGTAATTGCCGTCTTTGTTCTATCTTATAGACAACAAAATGGCGAAAGTGTTTATAAATTTATAGCTGATACTGTTTTAACTGTATATAATAAATATGCTCCCTATAGCTACCAAGAAGTAAGAGAGAAGAGTAAACAATTGGGGCAAGAATATACGCCTAAGGAATACTTATCTCAAATAATTCTTATTGGTGGAGGAGCAGCGGTTGTAGGTTATCTATATTTTTATAGTATAACTATAGCTATCTTATATTGTGTCATAGCTATTATGTTTATTCCATATTTAGCCTATTTAAGAAATAATCGTATTTATTCTGAATTCCTATTTGAAGAAATACAAGTATATACATCAAACGTTATCAATGAGTTTAATACAACGCAATCATTTGTTAAAGCTCTTGAGGGTGTATATGAATCGGATATTTTAGAAGATCCAGTAAAGTCAGATGTTAAAACGGTTATTGATATGTCTTATGCCAATGGTACAATTGATGAAGCTGTTGAATGGTTCAATGCGAAATATCCATATTATATGGTTAAGAATATGCACCAATTATTCGTACAGATAACTAAAGAGGGTGCGCAAGATTCGGGTGAATCATTAGAGAATATGATGCTCGATATTGACCTTTTGGTAGAGGGAGTATATCGCGATAAAATGGACCGAGAAGGGTCTCATAAAAAATTCTTGGGATTTGGTATTGCCCTATATTTTCTTGTATGTTTGACACAAGCATTATTGAATCCTGAAAGTTATCGTAAAATGTTAGGACTTTGGTATGTTCAGGTTTTACTTCATGCTATTGTCGTTATCAATTCCTACTTTATTATAAGTGGCGAAAAATTCTATAATGAAGATACGGGGGTTGAGTAGTATGTATTATGAAATAGTTGTCTTAGCCGTAATTATCATCTTTATAATGCAGTATATTGGGGGATTTAGTATCAATAAATTTGTCGATGATAATGCAACGTATTTTAAGAAACTTCAAGAGGATGATTTTGAATTTTATGCTAAAGCAAAATATGGTGATGCTATTGATATTGATAAATTGTTTAATAATCGACTTAGAGATGCCATGTTAGTTGGTTTACTAGTTGGCTTTTTAATGATTAATCAGATGAGTTATATTATGCTTTTGGTAATATTTGCTGTCATATTTGGTATGTTTAAACTTCCATATATGCAACTTAAAAATTATTATAAGGGACATCTACATCAAATAGATTCTCAATTGCCTTACTACCTAAAAAACTTGGAGATTCTAATTCAGCATTATACGGTGCCAGTTGCCTTAGGTAAATCGGTGGGAGATGCTCCGGAGATATTCCAAGAGGGACTTCGAGATATGATTGAAAAGATTAATGCTGGAGATTCTACTATTACGCCATATATGGAGTTCGCTAAAGAATATCCTGTTCGTGATAGTATGCGTATGATGCGTCTTTTATATCGTTTAGGTTTAGGTAAACAGGAGAGAAAACAAGAGCAATTATTGACTTTTTCGCGAACTGTTTCTTCTTTACAACAAAAAGCTCGTGAGGCGAGATATAAATCGCGTCTAGATAAAATGGAAAGTAAAACCATGCGAATGCTTGTGTGTACAGGTGCAGGTGTTATGCTCTTGCTTGTACTATCAATATTACAAACATTTAGTTCTTAAATTGTACGTTAGTACAATTTTTTTATAAATTAGAATTATAAAAAAGATAATACTCACTTGAATATTAGTATTATCTTTGGTAAACTTATATTATCGTGATGATAATATAAAGTAAAACAAATATAATCACAAATAAGAAGAAATTAATAATAATTAGATCTGATTTATTCATATATATCACTTCCTCAATGTAAGACATCATGTCTTAGAATGATTATCCAAAACCCCCTGATGTATAGTCAAAGAAAGTGATAAGCATCAAGAATACTTGCTTCTCGAGAACTTATTATAATGAATAAAAAATAGTCGTCAATAGCTTCGACAAAAAGTGACAAAAGAAATAATAAAAATACTTAAAGAACTTATTTAAAAATATTTTATGAATTAAATAATGACATTATCTTTATTGCAATTTACATGCTTATAAACTATAATTATGAGTGTGGTGATTATTATGTTAAGTATAAAAAATTTAACAGTTAGTATAGATGAAAAAGTAATATTAAAAGATTTTTCATTAGATATAAATGATGGTGAAATAGTAGCTTTAATGGGACCAAATGGTATTGGTAAATCTACTATATGCAAAGTCATAATGGGAGATACTCATTATAAGATAGAAAGTGGAAGTATTACTTATAATAAGGAAGATTTACTATCTTTAGATGTTGTTGAGAGAAGTAGAAGAGGAATATACTTAGTAAATCAAAATCCCATTGAAATAGAGGGAGTATCTAATGCAGAAATGTTAAGAAGTGCACTCGAATGTCGAACAGGTGAACATACAAATTTCTTTGAATTTAATAAACGTGTGACAGAAATATGCAAACGTTTAAATATACCGACATCATTTATTCACCGTGGAATTAACGAAGGAATGAGTGGTGGAGAAAAGAAAAAAAATGAATTACTTCATCTTTATGTTTTAGAACCAAAATTCATTATGCTTGATGAATTAGATAGCGGTTTGGATGTCGATAGTTTGAGAGATTTAGCTACATCTTTAAAAGAATATCTAAGTGAGGATATTTCGATATTAATTATTACCCATCATATATCAATATTAGAATATCTTAAACCTGATAGGGTTCATGTTTTAAAAGGTGGAAAAATAGTTGAAAGTGGTTCATATGATTTAGCTTTATCTGTTGAGGGAAATGGTTTTAGGTCTTATGAAGTGAGTAGTGATGGTGATGATGAATAAAATACTAATGGATGGGAATAAACTTACTCTTAAAGATTACAAGAGTATTATAGAAGTATCATCATCTTCGGTGATCTATATATTAGATAATTCATCAGATTTAACCTTGGATATAAATATAAAAGATAATGCTAGTTTAAAAATATATGATTTTAATACGCATAATAAATCAAGTGATATCATTATTAGACAGGGAAATAATACTAAAGTGGAATATAATCATACATTTAAAATAGATGGTGAATATAAATTTAATTATGAAGTGCATATAATAGGAGATAATAATACTAATAATGTTAATATATCTGGAGTATCTAATGGATTGATCTCGATGAATATCGATGGCAATGTTTTAAGAAATGTGAAGAATAATGAATTAAATGAAAATATTCGCATACTTACTATTGAGGGACAGGCCTTCGTTAGTCCTATGCTGCATATAAGTGCGCTCAATGTCTTAGCAAATCATAATACAGCTATATCTAATGTCAATGAAGATGCTCTTTTTTATCTAATGAGTAAGGGAATTGATAGAAAACAAGCAACGAAATTAATTGAAGATAGTTATATATATGGTTTATTTAAAAATGAAGAATTTATAAATTTAATAAAGTAAGGAGGTGGATTTTATGCATAGAGAAGATTTTCCTATGTTAAAACAAGATATTATATACTTTGATAATGGGGCAACGACTTTTAAACCTAAGAGTGTAATTGAGGCTATGAATGATTATTATTCAAATTATTCTGCTAATGCTCATAGGGGAGACTATGATATCAGTTATAAAGTAGATGTCAATTATGAAAATACGCGCAATAAGGTTGCGAAGTTTATTAACGCTAATACGGAAGAAATTGTATTTACAAGTGGAGCAACGGAATCATTAAATATCATTGTCAATGGCTTTTTTAAGCAAAATTTAGAAGCCGGAGATGAAGTTTTAATAACTTTATCAGAACATGCTAGTAATGTCTTGCCATGGTTTAAATTGGCTAAAACAAATAGCGTTATAATTAAATATATTGAGTTAGATAAAAATCTCCATGTTACTTTAAATAACTTGAAAAAATCTATAACACCTAATACTAGAGTTATCAGTTTAGCAGGTATTACTAATGTTGTTGGTGATGAAAGACCAATTAAAGAAATTTGTGAATTTGCTCACAATAATAATATTTTTGTGATTGTCGATGGAGCGCAAAGTGTACCACATACTAAGACAGATGTAAAAGAACTGGACTGTGATTTTCTAGCTTTTTCGGCTCATAAGATGTGTGGGCCAACGGGAGTCGGAGTTTTATATGGAAAATATGAACTTTTAGAAAGTATTGAACCTATTAATCTAGGTGGAGGTATGAATGAATCGTTTGATTCAGTAGATGATGTCTATTTAAAAGATGTTCCCATTAGGTTAGAAGCAGGAACGCAAAATATTGCTGGGGTTATTGGTCTTGGTGCGACAATTGATTATCTAAATAAAATAGGCATGGATAATATAAAAATATACGAAATAAAGCTAAAGAAATATTTAATTGAAAAATTAAAAAATATTCCTCATATAAATGTCATTAATGAAGAATGTGATAGTGGAATTGTAGCCTTTAATGTAGATGGAATATTTGCTCAAGATGTTGCCTATTACTTGAATAAGTATCACATCTGTGTTCGTGCAGGTAATCACTGTGCTAAAATATTAAAGAAAGCTATTGGGGTAAAAAATACGGTAAGAATAAGTTTGTATTTTTATAATACCGAGAGTGAAATTGATAAATTAGTAGATTTATTAAGTAATAAAGAAAGAATAATAAGTGAGATGATTTAAAATGGATAGTAATACAAAAAGAGAAATAATATTAGACAATTATTCTCATCCCTTTAATAGAGGCATTATAGATGATGATAGGTATATTAAAGTAAATTCAAATAACGAATCTTGTATAGATAATATTGATCTATATTTGAAAATAGAGGACAATATTATAACGGATATTAAATTTGATGGTGAGGCTTGTGCTATTTCCACAGCATCGACAAGTATTATGATTAAGAATATGATTGGCTTATCTGTTGATGATGTTTTAAAATATATCGATAATTTTGAAGCAATGCTAAATGAAGAACCTTATGAGGATGTTAATTTTAACGAAGCTGTAGTGTTTGATGAAACATATAAACAGGGAAATCGTCGCACTTGTGTAACTTTACCTTATAAGGGAATAAAAAAAGCCATCAAGGAATATCAAAATCAACAAAGGACATCTTAGGATGTCTTTTTCTCTTTTTATTGTGTAATAATAGTATAAATTTTGTTGTAAAATTGGTTATTATTATTGCTAATTAACTGGTAAAATTGGTATAATAATGAAGTATTATGAAAGGAATGATTACATGAAGTATGTATATTTATTCCAAGAGGGCAATGCTAATATGCGTGAACTACTTGGAGGTAAAGGTGCAAACTTAGCCGAAATGGCCAATTTAGGTTTACCTGTTCCTAATGGATTTACTATTACTACAGAAGCTTGTACAGCTTACTACAATGATGGTAAAGAAATTAGTGAAGAGATTAAAACACAAATCTTTGATGCTTTAAAGAAGCTAGAAGAATTACAAGGAAAAAAATTTGGAGATGTAAGTGATCCATTACTTGTATCTGTTCGTTCAGGTGCACGTGCTTCCATGCCTGGTATGATGGATACTATCCTAAACTTAGGTTTAAATGATGAAGCTGTAGAAGGATTTGCTGCTAAGACGAATAATCCGAGATTTGCTTATGACTCATACAGAAGATTTATTCAAATGTATTCGGATGTTGTAATGGAAGTACCTAAGAGTTTCTTCGAAAAAATTATCGATGAGATCAAGGAAGAAAAGGGTATAAAATTCGATACTGAATTGACAGTTGAAGATTTAAAGGAATTAGTTGTAAGATTTAAAAATGTCTATAAAGAAAATATGAATGGGGAAGAGTTCCCACAAGATCCAGTGGAACAATTAATGGGAGCTGTTAAAGCCGTATTCCGTTCATGGGATAACCCAAGAGCTATCGTATATCGTAGAATGAATGATATTCCAGGTGATTGGGGAACCGCTGTTAATGTTCAGTCAATGGTATTTGGTAATATGGGAGAAACTTCAGGAACTGGTGTTGCTTTCACAAGAAATCCAAGTACTGGTGAAAAAGGTATTTATGGTGAATACTTAATCAATGCTCAAGGAGAAGATGTTGTTGCTGGTGTTCGTACTCCACAACCAATAACTAAACTTGAAACAGATTTACCAGAATGCTATGCACAATTTATGGAGCTTGCTGAGAAACTTGAAAATCATTATCGCGATATGCAAGATATGGAATTTACTATTCAAGAAGGAAAACTATATTTCTTACAAACGAGAAATGGTAAACGTACAGCTCCTGCTGCTATTAAGATAGCTTGCGATTTAGTTGATGAGGGTATGATTACTCCAGAGGAAGCCGTAATGCGTATTGAAGCAAAGAGCTTAGATCAATTATTGCATCCAATGTTTAATGCCGATGCTTTAAAGAAAGGCGAAGTAATTGGTTCAGCATTACCTGCAAGTCCTGGTGCTGCTGCAGGATATGTCGTATTTACAGCAGAAGAAGCTAAAAAACTAGGTATAGGCGGAAAAGGCGACAGAGTAATCCTTGTTAGACTTGAAACAACTCCTGAAGATATCGAAGGAATGGTTGCTGCACAAGGTATATTAACTGTTCGTGGAGGTATGACAAGTCATGCTGCCGTCGTTGCGCGTGGTATGGGAACTTGCTGTGTTTCTGGCTGTGGCGATATTAAGATCAATGAGGAAGAAAAATATTTTGAATTAGGTGGAGTTACTTTCCATGAGGGAGATTATATTTCTCTAGATGGTACAACAGGTAAGATTTACAAAGGCGACATCGAAACAGAAGAAGCTACTGTTTCAGGTGACTTTGGACGTATCATGGCTTGGGCTGATGAATTCCGCAAATTAGGCGTTAGAACTAATGCAGATAATCCAAGAGATACTAAAAAGGCATTAGAACTTGGAGCTGAGGGTATTGGTCTATGTCGTACTGAGCATATGTTCTTTGATGAGGAACGTATTCCAGCAATTAGACAAATGATTTTATCAGAGACTGTTGAAGATCGTGAAAAAGCTCTAGAAAAATTAATTCCATTCCAAAAAGGCGATTTCACAGCTATGTATAAGGAGTTAAAGGGACTTCCAATGACTGTTCGTTATTTAGATCCTCCTCTACATGAATTCTTACCAACAGAGGAAGAGGATATTAAAGCTCTTGCTAAAGAGATGGGTGTTACTGTTGAACACTTAAAGAATAAATGCGATGAATTACATGAATTTAATCCAATGATGGGTCATCGTGGATGTCGTTTAGCTGTTACTTATCCAGAGATAGCGAGAATGCAAACTCGTGCCTTAATGGAAGCCGCAATTGAGGTTAAAGAATCTTGTGGATATGATATTGTTCCTGAGATAATGATTCCATTAGTTGGCGAGAAAAAAGAATTACAATTCGTTAAAAATGTCGTTGTAGAAGAAGCTGAAAAAGTTAAGAGCGAAAAGAATTCGGATATGGAATACCATATTGGTACCATGATTGAAATTCCAAGAGCTGCTTTAACTGCTGATGCTATTGCTGAAGAAGCTGAATTCTTCTCATTTGGTACAAATGACTTAACACAAATGACTTTCGGATTCTCAAGAGATGATGCTGGTAAGTTCTTAGATTCTTACTATGCTAATAAAATTTATGAATCAGATCCATTTGCTAGGTTAGACCAAACTGGTGTTGGAGCTTTAGTTAAGATGGCTGCAGAAAAGGGACGCGCTACAAGAGAAAACATAAAACTTGGTATATGTGGAGAACATGGTGGAGATCCTGCAAGTGTAGAATTCTGTCATAATGTTGGTTTGAATTATGTTTCATGTTCACCATTTAGAGTTCCAATTGCTCGTTTAGCTGCTGCTCAAGCTGCTATCAAAGAAAAAACGAATAAATAATTGAGAATAATAAAATATAGCAAAGAAATAAATTATATGAAATATTAAAGACTAAGATGACTAGTAGTTTTATATCTTAGTCTTTTTGTGTGAAAAATTAATTATATGCGAAATGTTAATAGACACAATTTATGGCAATAAAACTTATAAAGGAATTGTTGAAAAAATAACGAAAATGCTTGACATATATAGCAACTATATGATATAAGTATATCGAGTAGTGCCTAGGAAACTTTTGAAGCCCTAGGTCATTTTTATTTCAGGAGGTTGTATGAAGCAATATAAAACAAATGAAGAATTATTAGAATATCTGGAATCTAAGAATGTAATTGTTGAAAATAGAAAATCAACTTTGAAAAAACTAGAAAAATATACTTACTACTCTATAATTAATAGTTATAAATATAATTTTAAAGATTCTAATAATAATTATCTTCCAAATGTTTCTTTTGAAGAAATATATGCTTTATATGAATTTGATAAAAAACTGAAATTAATAATGTTAAAATACACTTTAGAAGTAGAAACTTTAATAAAATCATTAATGTCCAATCACATTTCTAAAATTTATGGTATAGATAAATATTTATGTTTAAATAATTTAGATGATAAAGTAAAAACAGAAGTAAAAAATAAGTTAATTGATAAGATAAATAAAGAAATTTCTCATAATTATGGTATTCATCATGCTATTACGCATTATAAGGATTGCTATGGATTTATTCCTCCTTTTGTTTTAATTAAAATATTAACATTCGGAATTATTAGTAGTTATTATGGTTTGTTAAAACAGAGTGATAGGCAAGTAATAGCAAAAAAATTTAAAATATCAGATGTACTGTTAAAACAAATATTAAGGTGTCTTGCTAATGTTAGGAATATTTGTGCACATAACGATCGTCTATTTTGCTATAGGGATAAATATACATTAAAATTTAAAGAAATTGATCCTAATTATATAATTAAAGATAATCTTACTAATTTATATATGATGGTTAAATCTCTACAAATTATTTTGGATAAAAGACAATATAATAGTTTAGTAAAAGCAATAGAGAAAGAAGTTAAAAAATTGGATAGTAAACTGAACTCTATAGATATTCGCGATATTTTAAGAATAATGGGTTATCCAAATGAATAAATCTAAGTTTTTATAGTATAATATTAGTGAGTGGTGCTTAGAAAACTTTAGAAGCTCTAAGTCATTCAATGCCTAGTTTTTAAATAACTAGGCTTTATTTTGTTAATTAAAATGATACGATTATTATGCAATTAATAAAAGTTGCTTAAATTATTTATAGCCCCAATTTCTTATTCATCCCTAATGGGATTGTAGTTCAAACTGTTATCAAAGAAAAAAGAATAAATAATTGAGAATAATAAAATATAGCAAAGAAATAAATTATATGAAATATTAAAGACTAAGATGACTAAACGTCCTATATCTTAGTCTTTTTAAATGTTACAAAACTGTAATAATAGGTAATTATATTCGTGGTATAATAATGGTGAAGAAACGTGGTGATTTTATGCAAAAGATTCTTATTATTGAAGATGATGAGTTAATTTCTTATGAACTTAAAAATTTATTGGATAATAATAACTATGACGGAATAATTTTGAAGGACTTTAAAAATCCTTTAAATGAGATAAAAGATATAAAACCCGATTTAATTTTGTTAGATATAAATATTCCATATATGAATGGAGAGGTATTATTAAGAAATTTACGAGAGATATCTAATATGCCAGTAATTATGGTAACAAGTAGAAATTCTGATATAGATGAAGCCTTATCTATTACTTATGGAGCAGATGATTATATAACGAAACCATATAACCCCAATATTTTATTACTTAGGATAGGAGCTGTTTTAAAAAGATTAAATAGTGGAACTGATATTCTTGCTTTTAAAGATTTAACTATAAATATTTCGAAGGGAATTATTAAAAAAGATAGTGTAGAAATTATTTTAACTAAAAACGAAATGATTATATTTAATTACTTGGTAAATCATCAAAATAAGATTGTTACTCGTGATGAATTGATGACGGCATTATGGAATAATGAAGAATTTATCAATGACAATGCTTTAACAGTAAATATTAGTAGATTAAGGGCGAAACTAAAAGAGATTGGCTATGAAAATGCCATAGATACACGCAAGGGAATGGGGTATATTTTATCATGAAATTTAAAGAATATTTAAAAGATAAGGTGTATGCTATTATTCTAACGCTTTTAACTGTTGGTGTTATTTATTTAATATTTAGAGCATACAGAATAAAAACAAGTATAATTATTTCAGGCATAATTATTTTTTTAATATGTAATGTAATTATTATGCTAATAGATTATTTTAGAAAAAGAAACTTTTATAATGAATTCTTAACAAATATCCTAGAGTTAGATAAATCTTATTTAGTTTTAGAGACTTTAGATTGTCCTGAATTTTGTGAAGGAAAGCTTTTATATCAAGCTCTTTATGAAATTAATAAGTCCTACTTAGAAAATGTAAATAAAATAGATAACAGTAGAAAGAATTTTAAAGAATATGTAGAAATGTGGATACATGAAGTAAAGATACCTCTCGCAACTCTCACTTTAACTATTAATAATCATCAAAATGAAATTAATCCTAAAATAAAATCACAAATAAAGAGATTAGAAGATTATGTCGATCAAGTCTTATATTATGTTAGAAGCGAAAATGCAGAAAAAGACTATTTGATAAAGAAAGTTGATTTAGGAAATATTATAAAAAATATAGGCATAAAAAATATGGATGACTTACTGGAAAATAATATTGAATTTATTGTTGATAAAACAGATGCTTTAGTTTATAGTGATGCTAAATGGTTAGAATTTATATTAGGTCAAATTATAAACAATGCGATTAAATATAAAAGAAATATAAAAAATTCCTATATAAAAATATCGACCAAAGATGATAAAAAGAAAGTAGTGCTTATGATAGAAGATAATGGTATTGGCATTAAAGATTCTGATATAAAGCAAGTTTTTGATAAATCTTTTACAGGAGAAAATGGGAGAATTAGAAGTAAATCTACGGGCATGGGATTATATATAGCCAAAAATATGTGTGAAAAGTTAGGACATAAAATAACTCTTGAATCGGCTTTACATAAATATACAAGAGTTTATATAACATTTGCAAAAAATGATTTTTATGAGATAGCAAAGTAATCTTACGAAATTGTAATGTTCAGTAATATTAAAGATGCGACAAAAAAAGTATTTTAGATTTATTATGGTATTTGAAAGGAGAAAAATTTTATGGAAAATATTTTAAAAGTAGAGAATATCGAAAAATATTATGGTAGTCGTTCATCTCTTACGAAAGCGATTGATAATTTATCACTAACCGTCGAAAAAGGGGAATTTGTAGCTATCATGGGTTCAAGTGGAAGTGGAAAAACGACGCTGTTAAATGTTATATCAACAATAGATCGTGTAACAAGTGGACATATTTATGTGGCTGGAAAAGATATTACGAAGCTAAAGGGGAATGAATTAAATAAATTTAGAAGAGAGGAGCTAGGATTTATTTTTCAAGACTTTAATTTATTAGATACCTTAACGGCTTATGAAAATATTGCCCTTGCATTGTCGATTCAAAATGTGAGTGCAAAGAATATTGACGAACGAATTATGAAAGTTGCCGATGAGCTTGATATTAAATCGGTGCTCGCAAAATACCCATATCAAATGAGTGGAGGACAAAAACAAAGAGTAGCGAGTGCTAGAGCAATTGTTACTAATCCAAAGTTAGTACTTGCCGATGAGCCTACGGGAGCTCTCGATTCTAAGTCAGCCAAAATGCTACTGGAAAAATTCAATTATCTAGATGAACTGGGAGCTACTATTTTAATGGTAACGCATGATGCCTTTACAGCTTCTTATTCTAGGCGTGTTATATTTATCAAGGATGGTAAGATTTTTAAAGAAATTCATCGCGGTAGTGATACGAGAAAAGAATTTTTTGACAAAATCATTGATGTTGTAACACTGTTAGGTGGAGATAATCGTGATGCTCTTTAAACTATCGCTAAAAAATATCAAGAAAAGTATAAAAGATTATGCCATCTATTTTTTTACTTTGATTCTTGGTATATCAATATTTTATGTATTTAATGCCTTAGATACACAAACAGCAATGATGGAAGTATCTTCATCTACGAGAGAACTCATTAAACTCATGATGACAATGATGAGTGCCGTTAGTGTATTTGTATCATTTATACTAGGCTTCCTAATCATATATGCTTCAAGATTTTTAATAAAAAGAAGAAATAAAGAATTTGGAATTTATTTGACACTTGGTATGAGTAAGAGAAAAATATCTTTTGTTTTATTCTTTGAAACATTAATAATAGGCATTCTATCCCTTGCAGTAGGACTTGGGCTTGGGACACTTTTATCACAATTGATGAGTATCATAGTAGTCAATATGTTTGAAGCAAATTTAACGAAGTATACATTTGTTTTCTCATGTTCTGCTTGTATAAAAACAATTCTTTATTTTAGTGTTATGTATCTATTTGTAATGATATTTAATACGATAAGTGTAAGTAAATGCAAACTCATAGATTTATTACATGGAAATAAAAAAAGTGAAACATTAAAAATTAAAAATCCATTTATTTGTATTATTGTGTTTATTATATCTGTGGTTGTTTTGGGCTATGCTTATTATATGGTAACAGCGGGATTTGGAGATATGAGTGATGTAAAAGATATTTTAGTTCCGATTGCAATGGGTAGTGTAGGTACATTCTTTATTTTCTGGTCTTTGTCTGGTCTTGTTTTAAGAATTGTAAGTTCAATGAAGAACTTTTATTATAAAGGATTGAATAGTTTTACTTTAAGACAATTTTCAAGCAAAATTAATACAACTGTTTTTTCTACAACCATTATTTGTTTAATGTTATTTATAACTATTTGTCTATTGTCATCTTGCCTTACAATGAAAAATTCGATGAATGAAGGAATTAAGAAATTTGCACCTGTTGATATACAACTTACAAATAAACGCAATATGGATGAGGATTTTTGGTATGATAGAAATTTGTCTTTAGGATATAATGATAAGCAAATAAAAAATTCGCATATTGATGTAATAGAAAAATTGAAGGTTTTTAATTATGATATAACTAAGAACTTGAGTGATTACATTCAAATTAATATTTATCGTACGCCAGATTTAACTCTTAATCATACATTAGGTTCAAAGTTAGAAAGTATTAGAACACAATTTCCATTTTTAAGATATGATACAATGGAAGATATAATAAAGATAAGTGATTATAATAAAATTGCCAATCTTTATGGAATAGATACTTACTCTTTAAATGATGATGAATTTATAATCTTAGCAGATTTTCAATCAATGGTTAATATGAGAAATATTGCCTTAAAAAATAAAGAAGTAATAAATTTATTTGGCTATACATTAAAGCCTAAATATGATGAATGTCAGGATGGTTTTATTGAAATGTCTAGTCAAAGTATTAACTCAGGAGTTATTGTCGTTCCAGATAAAGTAGTAGATGAAAATTATCTTTATAGTGATATGTTGATGGGAAATTACAATACTACTGATAAAAAAGAAATTCAAAATATCGAGGAGAATCTTAATGAGATTACTAAGAATTCACTAAAAAATCAATATTTACTTCCCGATGCAACAACGAAACTTTCGATAAAAGAATCGACAAATAGTTTAACTGTAATGGTAACATTTATTGGACTTTATTTAGGTGTAATATTTTTAATAAGTAGTGCAGCAATACTAGGATTGAAAGAATTATCAGAAAGCAGTGATAATAAGGAAAGATTTAGGATGCTTAGAAAAATTGGAACAGATGAAAAGCTAATTAAAAAAGCTCTATTTAGACAAATTGGAATATTCTTTATGTTGCCTTTATTGCTAGCAATTATCCACTCAATATTTGGAATAAGATTTGCCGTAAAAATATTAGAAGTCTTTGGTACAGATGAATTATTACCTTCTATTATTATGACTAGTATCTTTATAGTAATTATCTATGGGGGATATTTCCTAATTACCTATTATTGCAGTAAGAATATTATAAAGGAGAAAAATTGAAGTGTTTATTGCCAAAAATTGGAATAATATTTATGATTTATGGCAATCAATTTTTTCTTCCTTTGCAATACTAATGATAAACGTATAAAATTGTCATGAATTATATAATTTCCATAAGAACTGCAATAATAGTGTTTCCCATAATTTCTGTAATTTTTACTATTCCTTTTATCCTACATAATTATCATAAATATGGTTCGATAAATCCCTTTAGAGTGTTAATAATTTATTCCTTTATTCTCTATATGATAACAATTTATTTTTTAGTTATATTGCCTCTTCCTAATAAAAGTGAAGTTGTTTTCAAAACTAATATGGTTAGATTAATACCTTTGGAATTTATTAGGGACTTTATGAGGGAAACATCGTTTGATATACAAAATCCTAGCACATATTTGCATACCTT
>CAJTKV010000013.1:0-13660 GCA_910577075.1 uncultured Bacilli bacterium | reverse complement strand
GGAACCGTGTTTTTATACAGTAGCATTTAATTTGTTGATGACAGTACCTTTTGGAATGTATATGCGATATTACTTTAAATGTAATTTAAAGAAGACCATTGTTTTTAGTTTTATGCTTAGTCTGTTTTTTGAGATAACACAGCTCACAGGTTTATATTTTATTTATCCTTATGCCTATAGAGTATTTGATGTCGATGATTTAATTATCAATACTTTAGGGGGAATCATTGGCTATGCACTTATGGGAATAATAGATGATTATTTGCCGACACGAGAAGAAATAGATAATAAATCACTTAAAAATAGTATGACTGTTTCGGGACTTAGAAGAATAGCTATATTCTATTTAGATAGTTTTTTATTCATAAGTATTTTTCTACTATTAAGTTTATTTTTACAGATAAGATGTTTACTTTTAATAGTATTTGTCATCTATTATATTTTCGTTCCTTATATGACAAATGGCTATACATTGGGAAGTAAATTTTTAAATGTAAGGCTTTATTTTGAAAAAAATAGATTGGTTAATATAGTTTTTAGAATAGTATTCCTCTTTACTTATTATTATGGCATTATGTTTTTTTCAATGTATTTGCTCGTCTTTATAAGAAAAATGATGAATTTAAATGTTGGAAGGACTTTATTATTATTTGCTTTGGGTATAACAATGGCGCTCTTATTTTATATTGTGAATGCCTTAATACTACTAGTTAGTAAGAAGCATTTCTATGATAAGTTATTTAAAGTAAGTTATGTTAGTACAATAAAGGTCGAATGATAATGATTATTTATTTAATATGAGGAGTGGAGGACTAATTAATTAGTCCTTTTATTGTGTAAAAAAATAGGAGACATTTATAGAACTTTTTGATAAAATATAAGCAATTGGGGTGGAATTATGGGAAAAACACAGGAAAGTGAGTATGAATCGTTTTTATCTGATGATTGTCTAAAAGATTTTTTGAAAACTATAAAGAGAAATAAAGTAGCAACTAAAGAAGAAAATCGAGAGATGCTTATAGAATATTTTAATGGAAATGAAGAGATTAAAAAGAATATTATTGAAAAGAACTTATTATTAGTTGTCTCGATTGCATTAAGGACGGGAAAAAATTTAAGTTCTGATGATAAACTGGAATATATTCAAAGTGGAATAATTGGTCTTATTGATGCTATAGATACCTTTGATTTAAGTCTAGGGACAGCTTTCTCGACGCATGCTGAGTATCAAATTCAAATGCGGATAAATAGATATCGTTATAGCAATTCAAAGTTGGTAAGAAGACCAGAATATATTGAGTTAGCTTTAATAAAATATAGAAATCTAGCTAGAGACTGTGAAAAAGATAATAAACCATTGCCATCAAGGAGTGAGATATGCAAACTTCTTGGTATTAGTGATTTTACATTAAAGAGAATAGAAGAGGATTATAAATTAGATGCTATAAGCTATGATATGCCTGTTAAAAATGGCGATAGTGATGAGGCAGATATTAAAGAGGTAGTAGGAGAATACGACGATAATTTTATTAATGTTTTAGATAATGTCGTAATAGAAGAACTTTTAAAAACGCTTAAGATGACTTTATCAGAATATGAATATTATATTCTATATAATCGAGCAATTGATTCTGATAAAAAGACTTTAGAGGAAATTAGCGAAAAATTTGCCATATCGCGTGAGAGAATTCGCCAAGTTGAAACGAAAATAATAGCTAAAGTAAAAGATATGTTTGATGAAAATCATAATTTAAAAAGAGAATATATCGATGAAGTTAAGAAAAAATATCCTTTTGAAAACATAAATGTGCTTCCATGCCAAGTCGAAAATTATACGATGTTTTTCTTCTTAAGAGATAAATTTAATGAAAAGGATCAGATAATTTTGCGAGAAAAACTTCTTGGCAAACTTCTCTTTGATAGTGCCTTAGTAGCATCTGAACTGATGGAAAGTAAGGCTTATGTCGAAAGCAAGAGTAGAGAAATGGATAAACTAATTAAAAAGGCTAGTTACGATATTCATTATCGACTATTCCACAATAAATTAGTAGATAAATACAAGGAACGAATATTTTTATTAGATCCCAATATTGATTTAGAAGATTATTTAAACATAAGAAATCTCATCAGTGATTATTGGCAAGATAAAAGTATTGATGATGTGGAGTCTTTGGCATCTTCTCATAATTTATTGGATAAGGAATTAAGTGATAATATTCGTAGATTTTTTGGTGAAGTTTCGAAAAAAGAAATAACATTTAACAAAGATCATGTCAATAGGGATGTTAATTATAGTTTATATGGGTTTGCTAATCATGAAATCCCCCTTTCTAAACTCTATGCAGTTTTTTTGGAGAATAAAGATAAACTTACTTTAAAGCAAAGAGATTATTTGCTTGAATATGTGTTTCAAAAAGTTAAAAAACGTCCAGATATTAATGGCTATCCCGCATATTATGGGGATACTGTCATAAATAAACTTCTCTTCTTTTATTATAATGTTGAAAATTATAAAAAGGACAATTTTAGCTATGAAAAATATCTAAGTATTCGAGAATCTTGTCAAAAGCTCATGGATGAAAGAGCAATTAAATTGTTAGATTTATGGTATGGGGTACAAGGTAATTCAATGAATACAAGAGAGATGGCGAGTTATCTCGAAGAAGATGACTATGTCGTTGAAACAGATTTTCGTCGAGCAAAAAATAAAGCGATATCTATTTACTTGGGAACGAATCAATATAGTTATGAAGATGACCGTGATATTTATTCAAAAGTGTTAAATGACGAAGATTTTACTTTGAAAGAACCACATCTAGAAATAGCTAAGAAGTTCTTTTTAGAGGGTAAAACTTACGAAGAGATTGCAGGCGAATATAGTAGTGATTCTAAAATGACGCAAAGAAAAGTAGCAGAATTAGTAAAATATGCTTGTTCTGTAATGGATTATTATCGCTTTGGCATTACGAGTACCAAAAAGAATTATTCAGAAGATTTCTTACTTAGTGTTTTGGATAAGGCAAAAGTTTCTGATGAGGAAAGAAGTATTATAAGGACATATATTGAAACTAAAAGTACGATTGCAACAGCACAAATTCACGATCATGATCTCAACAATGTTCGTTATTTGGCAAAAAAAATTAATCTCTTAGCAGATAGAACTGCTATTGAACAAGTAGAAATAACGGAAAATGATGTTGCAAGTGCCGTAATGGAGCATGAATCGACTAATGTCTTATCGGAACGCGAAAGAATTATGCTTTCACTTTACTACGGGTTAAAGAATAAGTATAATCCAATAGGAAAGAAAAAGTATCCTATAGATATTGCCGAACAATTTGGAATAAAAGCCAATATTGGATCTTTTATTAGAAA
This sequence comes from uncultured Bacilli bacterium, assembly GCA_910577075.1. GTDB lineage: Bacteria > Bacillota_I > Bacilli_A > RF39 > UBA660 > CAG-582. The sequence continues at coordinate 10,285 of CAJTKV010000013.1, read as the reverse complement.
GGCAAAGGAACATGTTGCAGCTCATAAAATAGGTCTATTAAAGACAGCTAGAGACTTTATTAATCGCAAAGAGTTAGAGCGTTCCTTACGAGATAAGAGATTACCTTTGAGTGCCAAAGATAGAAGTATTATAATTAATGCCTATGGTCTTTATGATACAGAATATTTAACAACGCAAGAGATTGCTAAAAGGACAGGTATTAAAGAACCTATAGTAAGAAAAAGATTATATAATGGCATCGTAACCATAAAAAAATATAATAAGAAGGAAATATCTGGGGAAATACTATTTGAAATAGATATAGAGCCATATCTTAAATATTTTACTTTGGAAGATCGTGAGATATTGACTTGTCTTTATCGCGATAAATGGTCCTATTCTGAAGTTGAGAAAGAATATAATTTATCACATCATCAATTGGCCATATTGCATCAAAAAATGCGCATGCATTTAAGCGATATGCGTGCAGGCTTAGCTAAGGGAATTGATTTTGATTATTTTTGGAGTAATGCTTTAGAAAGTGATGTTCCGTATTATGGAAATCAGCAGTTAGCTGTTGAATTATGTTTTCTTTACTATGAAAAGAATTTATCAAAAAGCGAAATTATTAAATTACATCATCCCGAGTTGGGAGATCACACTGTAGATGAAATAATTAATACTTATACAGTAGCAATGCTTAAACATCAAAATGGTATAAGGAAAATAAATGATTTTACCTATGATGAAATAGCAGCTTACTATGAGCGACATAAAGATGATATGGGGGGTGTAAGTACGAAGATTTATCGCAATTACTTTGAAAAGGTAAAGAAAAATGGACCACTTGCAAAAATACGTCCTAATAAAGAGATTACTTATGATTTAATAAGAGAAGAACATCCTGATTACTTTAGATTAGAAAAAGCGAATCCCGAACAAGTTAGAGAAATTTTAAAAGAACACGGAGATACACTTCCTAAAAATGTCATAGAAATTCTTGAATCAAAATTTGGGGTAACGCATGCCAATGTTTTGAGCGATGAGGCTTGGGATGAAGTAGTATCTTTTTTAGGGCCAATTCAGTTGATTGATTTTAAAAATAGGATAGAAGCTAAGAAAATTACAGCAGCCGAAAAAGGCAAAAAATTAGTTAATAATTCGAAAAATCAGATTGCTTAAATATTATATAGAAATGAGGTAGATAAATATGGCATTACCAAAGGAAAATTTAGAAGAGTTTTTAAAGAAAAATAAAGGATATAAAGTATTAAAAAGACTTGAGGATACGACGATAATTAAATTACCTAATGGGGAACTTTTAAAAGTGCTCGATAAGGAATTGTTGTTGACTATAAAAGATACAGGGTATGATTTAGAAAGAAGATTAGATGAAGCAGATAGTTTTACTAGTTTTAAGAATTTTTCTATTCCTACTAGAAAACTTGAACATAATGGACGAATCAGTGCCTATACAATGCCAAATTTTCCAGGAATTAATTTTACCGATTATTATGTTGATATCTTTAATCTTAAAAAATATGCCAAAACTCATGCACAGATAGAAGAGAATATCAAAAAGGGCAATGAACTGGGCTTAGTATTTCCCGATTTATGTACAACAGAGAATATAATAATAATGGAGGATGGCAAAGTATACTTTATTGACTATGATGGTATTCAGATAAAGGATATGCCAGCTGTGGGTTATTCGACATTTTTAGGTTCACCAGATTCTGTATTGACCCCAAAGTATTATAATGAAAAAAAAGGTTTGTTTACAAAGGAATTGGATATAAAAAGTGCGATATTTCTCTACTTTGTCGATGTCTTTGGCGTCAATCTTTCAGTAGCAAACACAATTAATCCATATACAGGCAAAAAAGTAACACTAGATTATATCTTTTCGATGATTAATCTTCAGGCTCCAAGCATTCAACATAAAGTATGGAAATTATTCCAAGAACAAGAGAAGAATGAATTTTTAGGAGATGATATGTATATACTTGCTGAAAAATATAATCTCATGCCGGATATGCCGGATGCTTCTTTAAAAAACTTATGAGGAAGTAATTTACAAACAGGATAATTAATTATATAATGTTGTCATAAGGAGGTATAATAATGGTAGATGCAACTTCAGAAAATGAATACTATGAAATGATTTTAGAGTACTGTAAAGCTATTGTTAATGCTGAAACAGAAGAAGAAGTGGAAAGCATAAAAGAAGAGTTTGCGGAAACGTTAAAAACTCAAGGATATGATGATATCACTGTTGATCAATTTTTAACCAATTTAAACAATAGTGTTGAAGCAGTAGAAAGCGGAAAATCATCTGTCGCTGACTATGAAAGTCAACTAGATTCTTTTCACAATGAAACTGAAACTTTGCAAGAAGTGCCTGTAAACACACAACAGACAATGATGGTAGGTTCAGGTGTTGGTATTGGTCTTGGAATATTGGCGGGTTGTTTTGCATTACGTAAAAAAACTTTAAAAAATAAGAATGTAAAAAATTTATAATCAACGCATAAAAAGCTGGTTTAAAACTAGTTTTTTATGCGTTGATTAATTTAATTTTAAATTATTACAAAGATTTTATGTTATTTTTATGGAGGAAAAATATGAAAAAATTTAATTTATGTTTAATGCTTGTTGCTTTAATTTTAAGCGCTTTTATAATATCGGGATGTACAAATTCTAGTGATGACAAGGAACAAAATAATTCGAATGAGACAGTTGCTCAAACATTAGCTAATCAGTTTAAAGACGAGATAGAAAAAGATAAGAATCTTGAGGATGTTGCTAATAACATAGCAAAAAATGAAATCATTAAGATTTCTTTAGATGTAGTAACTGTTGGCAAAGAAGATTATCTAAGTGGCTTTAAAACGGAAATAAAAGGCTTTAAAAATGCCGTAGCAATTCGTCCCTTTATTGGAACTATTCCCTTTATAGCATATATATTTGAAGTGGAAAATGCTTCGGATTTTGCCAAAAACTTGACAGATAATGCCGATTTAAGATGGAATGTATGTACGTCAGCAGATGATTTAGAAGTAGCAACATCTGGCGATTATGTATTTATCGTTATGGCACCTAAAAACTTTGATGAAGAGTAGGTTGGTATGCAAAATAAGAAGACAATAATGGCCATAGCTTCTTTAATGGTTTTGCTTTTTCATTTGTGGATTAATTTAACAAATTCGCACATAGAAATGTTTTTAAAACATATATGTGTTATAGGCGTTGATTTATTTTTCTTTGTCTCAGCATATGCTATAGCTAAGGGAAAAACAATTGGATATAGGGATTTTGTTACTAATCGCTTTAATAAAGTCTATTTAAAATTTATCGCATTTGCCATTATAGGAGCCTTATATTTTAATTGGTCGATTACTAAGTTTATCAAGGTCATTTTAGGGGTAGAACTATTCACTCGAGGTGGTGGTTCATTTCTGTGGTTTATACCGGGAATAATGCTCGTTTATTTGCTATTGCCATTATACAAAAGTGTAGATAATAGGTATCCTAAGATTATGCCTTTTATAGCGATAATGGTATATTTAATAGGATCAATTGTCATTAGTTCATATACTAATTATGATGCTATATTTATTCTAACCAATAGAATACCTATTATATTAATGGGATACTATAGTGCTAAATATGATGTAATTAGCTATTTAAAGAAATCTAACTTAAGATATTATACAATAGCAATATTACTTACTATATTTGGTCTGATTATATCCTATAATACTTATATTAGACATTTTAATATCTTATGGTTTAAGGAAATATTTTATATATTATATATTCCCTTAATTATCGGCTTGATACTTTTATTAGATAAGATCAAAGTAAATAAGGTAATTAATATAGTTGGTTCTATTACTTTAGAACTTTATGCTTTACAAATGCTCTTTGGCTTTAGGATAGCTAATCAAATATTTAAGTTAATAGATATTAAATTTATAAGTAATATATTAACGATGATTATTTTAATCCTTATGGCTTTAGTTATAAATAAGATTTTTAATATACCACAAAAATTAAAAGGAGAAGATTAATTTCTTCTTTTTTGTTTAGATTTAGATTATACATGATATAATTAAAACGATAGGAAGTGTTAATATGGGATTTCTTTCAATACTTTTAATTATCTTAATTGTTTTCATTCTCATCATTTTAATAGGAGGTTTGATACTTTTTAATAAAGCTAGAAATCTTACTAGAAGTTTGGGCATTAATGATTTAGCACATTTAGCTACGATGATAAAGGAAAGTGATGAAGAATTTAAGGTTCGTCATAAGACGATATCGGGCATGACAGATATTTTATTACCATCAATTATGAAGGACTTTCCCGATTTTAATGAAGCAGAAATATACAATAAAGTAGAGACATCTCTATTGGCGATATTTTCGTCATTAAGTCAAAAAGAGGTAAGTGATATCAATGAACTTATTGCTATTAAATATAATCTAGAAGAGCAGATAAAAGATTTACAAAAGAGTGGAATTGATATAAATATATCGGAAATTGTTTTTCATGAACATGCTTTGAAATCCTATAAAAAGAATAGGGATGTCTTAGAATTAGAAATTAACACTTCTTTAGAGTATTTCTATGCAGCATCAAAAAAGGGTAAAGCAATAGAAGATAATGATTATAAAAAGCAGACAACATATACAACGAAGTTTGTATATATATATAATGAAGAAGATTATATTGAAGGAAAAAATAATTTTACTCTTCATTGTCCAAATTGTGGGGCACCTTTAAAAAATATAAAAAATCATTTTTGTCCATATTGCAATTCTGGAATAGAGGATATCAATTTACGCAATTGGTATATCATTGATTATCGAGAAAATTATAAATAAAAAAGATATAGTATTATATCTTATTTTATTGGACCTAAATACTCACTTTCTAATATTTTATCGAGAGTATCAGTTTTGGAGACTAGGGCTTTATTAAGTGAAATAACTTGGGACATGCTAGATATGTCATAGGCGTGTTTTATATAATCACGATATTGGCTATTGGAAAAAAACATAATTTCCTTTAGGGGTATGTTTTCATTTGCCAAATAATCTCTAGAAAAATTGATTCCTAAATTATAAAACTTTGTTTTTTTTTCTTCGGAAGAGGAAAAGTTCATTTTATCAATTATATGTTCATGATTTATAATGACTATAGTAGCACCATTGCGGGCAAGTTCTTCTCTTTTTAGAAAAAAATCTTGATGACTTTCACATGTTTGTCCATCTAATAATACTATATTGGGAATTTGTTTTGATAGTTCTTCAATATAATAATTTTGTAAATTAGGAGAATCGCAGATGACTTCTAGGCGATGAATAAGACACGCACCTTGATTAATCTCATAAACTGCATCTAATAAGTAATCGTTAAATAGAGTTTCATCTAAATGGAATTCGCATCCTTTATAAATATAATTAGTTGGCATAATAATCTCCTTTTGTATGTGCTTAGTATAACACATATTACTTAAAATAAAAATAATGGGAATATTTTGTCGAAACTATTGCTTAAAGAAAAATAATCTATATAATAGACACTTAAGTTTGATTTTTGTAAAAACTAAAACAAATGTATGTTTTTCGGTTTTTTAATTAAGCAATTTATGATAAAATTAAGAAGGTGAGAATGTATGGAATACATCAAGGGAAAATATAAAAGTGCAATATTTACAAGTGAATCTGGCTATATGGTAGGTCTTTTTCGCGTAAAAGAAGCTAATGAGGAAAATGCGGATATTGTCAATAAAACAGTAACGTTTACGGGATATTTTCCGGAACTCAATAATGAAGACTTATATATCTTTTATGGAAAATATGTTTTTCATGAGCGATATGGGTATCAATTTCAAGTGACGAGTTATGAACGTGTTGAGCCCGAAGGAGAAGATGCTATTATAGACTTTTTGACGTCTTCCTTTGTCAAAGGGTGTGGAGAAAAAACAGCCAAAAAAATTGTTGCAGTTTTAGGCGATAATGCCATAAGTCTTATTAAAGAGGATAAGGAAAATCTAGTAAGATGTGGTCTTACTCCGACACAAGTGGAAAAGATATATAAATCTATTATGAGTTATTATAATTCCGATGAACTGATAATCTATTTAAAGGGTTTAGATTTTTCTGTTAAGGAAATAACGAGAATAATAAGTTTATATGGAAGTGCGGCCAAAAAAATCGTCGAAACTAATCTATATTCTTTGGTGGATTTTATCGATTTTAATAAACTTGATAAAATATTTTTTAGAATATATGAAGATACGAATGAAATGCGAATCTTGGCTTGTATTATAGAAACTTGTAAGCGACTTACTTTTGAATCGGGAGATACTTATTCGTATAAAGAGGAGATTATTGCGTATTTAAATGCGACTTTTAAAATTAATCTATTTGATAATTTTGAGGAGTATGTTGAGAAACTTAAATATCAAGGAGAATTAAAGGTTTTAGGCAAGAAATATTACTTGATGAAATATTATCAAGATGAAAAGTATATTAGTAAAACATTATTTGAGATGAATGAAAATTTAAATAAGCCAGTAAATAACCTCAATCATTTTTTAAGCCTTGTCGAAGAGGAATTCAATATAGAGTATAATGAGGAACAAAAAAATGCCATTAAGCGCGTATTAAGTACTTCTATAACAATTATTACAGGGGGACCAGGAACGGGAAAGACAACTTTAATAAATGGACTTTTAAGAATGTATCAATATATCAACAATTTAACTGATTTACAGATGAATCATAAAGTGGCACTTTTAGCACCAACAGGAAGAGCAAGTAAACGCATGAGCGAAACGACAAACTATGGCGCAAGCACAATTCACCGCTATCTAAAGTGGAATCACGAATTGAAGGAATTTGGAGTAAATGAATTAAATCCCCAAGAACATGAACTCATTATCGTCGACGAGGTGAGTATGATCGATACAGAGTTGATGGCTTCTCTCCTTAGAGGAATACAACACGACTGTAAGTTGGTATTGGTAGGAGATGAATTTCAGCTTCCATCAGTTGGACCAGGTAATGTCTTAAAGGATTTAATTGCAACTGATGTATTTAATCATATTCGCCTCAATAATATCTATCGCCAAAGTGAAAATTCCTTTATTCCAATTCTGGCATCTGAGATAAAGTCCGTCAATGTAACTTCGGATATTTTGACTAAAAAGGATGATTATAACTTTTTACCTTGTCCTAAGGATAAAGTAAAGCATACTTTAAAAGAGATTATATCTAAATGTTTGAAAAAGGGATTAACGGAAAAAGATATGCAAATATTAGCTCCCATGTATAAGGGAGAGAATGGGATAGATAATCTCAATATTATCTTACAAAATCTTTTCAATCCATATTCTGATCTCTTAGAAGAGGTGCATATTGGTCCGGTTATTTATCGTGTAAATGATAAGGTAATCAATTTAGTAAATGATATGGAACAAAATATCTTCAATGGAGATATTGGCTATATAAGAGAATTTAATACAAAAAAATCTAGTGAATTTATGAAGGTCGATTTTTATGGCAATTTGGTAACTATAAAAAGAGAGAATGTCAGTCAAATAAAACATGCTTATGCAATGAGTATTCATAAAAGTCAGGGAAGTGAATTTAATCATGTCATTATTCCTATGACTAAGGAATTTAATCGCATGCTTTATAATAAACTAATTTATACGGGAATATCTCGTGCTAAAAAGTCTTTAGTGCTTATTGGAGATTCTGAAGCATTTCACTATGCCGTCAATAATTCTTATAGTGTGGAAAGGAAAACTTCATTAACGGAATTTATTATGAATAATTATCAGGAATAATGCTCATAATATTAATGGAGTTGATATTATGAAAAAGATGATGAGTATTATTACACCAGCAATAACCGTTGGTTGTCTTGCGGCAACTAGTTATTTGGTTATGAAAAATAAAAAAAATATGCTAGATGTCATTATCGAAGAAATAGAAACTATGAAATAGGTATATAACTACCTATTTTATTTTGCTTTATTTAATCCTATGCTATAATAAAATGGAAAAGGCGATGTATTTTATGGAAAAAAGAGGTCTGATAGAGAATTTTAATTCTAGTGATGATTATCAAGTATTTAACATATTAACAGGATCTAAAACAACAACTTTAGAAAAGAAGTATTTGATTGATAATTGTCGTGAACGTCTTATTAAGATGGATGCTAATCTCTTTATGCAAATGCTTCAAATTGTCGATGAAGAGTTTTGTACAGTTTGCAGTGATTTTTTAGAAAATGTAATATCTTCTTTAAGTATTGAACAGATTGAAAGTCTTTTATATAGCAATAAACACTATCATTATATAAGCCCAATATCTAACTTTTTAATGGAGAAAGATTGGTTTAAAAGGCAATATCAAATATTTGCCTTGGCTTATGAATTAGAGCAGATTAGAGAAAATGAAAAAATCGATGAATCTCTAGTAGAGGACTTAGGAATTAAGATAATTAATGCCTTAACAGAAGAACACACTAATGCTGAACTCTTTGATATGCTTATTAAAAATTATTTAACGATATTAGAAAAACACAATAAAGGATTTTTAGAACAATTTAAGGGATATGGTTATGAAATTATGGATAAATGCTTAGCACAACAGCAAAAGATAACTTCTAATTTATTAATTTTTGACTGTGAAATAATGCGTTTAACGAATGCAACAAATATTGATCATTTTGAATTTTATAATTCTACTAATGATTCGGAAAATAAAGCATTTGCCTATGCCCATGCTGGTACTGTTAGAATAAATACCGATGCTATAGAGGATATATATGCGGAATATCAAAATAGAAATGTTGCAACACAGATAATTTTTTATGTTATTGGGCATGAAATAGATCATGTATTTTGTGAAAGATATAGATCTTCTGAAAGCCGTGATTCACATACGGAGCTGAAGGTTTATAATTCGGGAATATCATCGGCTTTGCAGGATGTTACATCGAGGGAATTTTATCGTGAATATCACAATTGTTTTACTCATGAATATCAGGCAAATATTGCTGGAATAGAATCTCTTTATATGAGATATAAGTATTTGAAAAGTATAGGTGACGAAGATAAAATAGAAGTCAATAAGTTGTTAGCTGGAGTTTTATTATCTTCGTTTTGTAGAGTAGAAAGTCCAGATAGAATTGGATATTTTGGACCTGTTGAATTTACACGTGATGAATTTTTAAAATATAAGGATGATTTACCAGGGTATGCCTATTATAGTCTTTTAAATAAGCAAGTTGATATGCCTGAAGAGTTAGAAGTGTTGGAAGAAAATCTAAGCGAATTGGAACGATTATTATTTGGATACTATAATAGATATATTGGAATTATAGCTTTGATAGCAAAGGGGGAACTCGAATCTAAAAACATCTTTGAAGATATAGAAGATTTGTATGATAAGAATAAGGATGCTGTTAAAGAAACTTATCCTTCTTTTAATAAAGAGAATGGACAAGTAAAAAAATGAATTAAAGATATTGTATGATTTTATGATTATGCGTTATAATCAAATTAGGAAACAGTTTATTAATCAAATTCAACTAGGGGGCTTATTATGTATAGATTATTTGAACTATTTGGAACTAAGTGGATTGATGTCTTAGATGTTTTAACATTAGAAGAAATAAAGAAGCAATTAGTAATAGAGAATAAAAAAGAAGGATTAAAATGTTTTCGTATTGATAATGAGGAAATACCTATAATATTTTGTCAACCAACTGCTGCAGATATCAACTATTGTATAGAAAATGTTGATATTTTAGATCAAAGTATAATGTATATGCATAATACTTATGAGAAAACTTATCACAGAGTAGTATCTTCGCGTCCAAGTAGGAAAAAAAAGGAGATAAGAATGCCAAAAAAGACTACTAGGAAACATTTGAAGAAAATGGAACTTAGTAATAAGCGAAAAAAAAGATTTTATGGTGCTAAATATCAATAAGCATAAAAAATAACTCAACAATTTAGTTGAGTTATTTAAATTCTAAGTAAACAGATTTATCAAAGGAGTGATCTTTAATATCAAATCCCTCTAAAGTCTCTGTGTCAATTAGGAAAAATTTATGCAATAAATTATTAATACTATGATCTTCGCTTACAGGATCATCCCATGTTAAATCAAGGTGCAACCATTTATTATTTAGATAAACGGCATTCCAAACGTGAGTAGAGCTGGCAACCTTGTAGTTTTTAACTCCGAGCTTATCAAGGACCATTGCCATAACA
>CAJTKV010000012.1 GCA_910577075.1 uncultured Bacilli bacterium | reverse complement strand
TGGTGATCCTCCTCTTTGAATAGTCACACAGTTACCAAACTTACGTTGTTCCCAATCTTCAGTAAATCCCTTAAATCTTATTTCTGGAGTTTTTTTATCTTTTAACATCCTATTCACCTCCAAATAACGATTTAAAATCTTGTAAACCTTTCATATCAAATTCAGAACCAGTTAATTCATCTATCATTTTAGATAATTCATTTTCTGTCTTTTCAATTTCCTCATCAATATCTTTTAAAGTTTGACCATATTTATTGGATAAATTTTCAATATTTTTTGTAAAATCACCTATTATGTCACTTATTAGTTTATCAATACCTTCAATAATTGGTATAATCCATTTTTTATTTAATAAATAACAGATATCATCATAGGTTAGATTTTCAATTTCTTTTTGAGTTTCAATTTCTATTTCATTATTACAATTTTTAATTTCTTTATTTAATTTCTTTTGTTCCTCAAAAAGATTATTAACTTCAATTACTTTTTTCTCTACTGTTCCTTCACTTAATGATTGTTTTAAATACTCTTTTGCTTTTTTTGCAACTTCCTTTGCTACAAAAGCATCATTTTCTTCAGTTAAAATAGATTCAATTTCTGTTTTTTCATCCTCTGACAGATTGTCAAATAATTCACTGATTCTTGACTCTATATCATTTAATCGATTTTCTTTATCAATCACATTATTTTTTAAGTCTTTTAATTTATAATCAATTACTAATTCAAAGGGAATAACATGACCTTTAACTCCGACTTGCACTTCAGTTTCTTTATCATTTTTCTTCTTTATTTCCATAACAGGATCAACCTTATTACAAGCTTCAATGCCTTCAGATTTTATTAATTCTAAATCTCCAGATATTACATTCCAATTATCATCTAATATCTGATAAGCATTGTATTTATCTACTAGCTCAACATTTTCTATTCGATTAAACATCGAATTACTTATTTTATCTTCTTCTGAGGAGATATCAACATTATCCATATTGGTAATTAATTCTTCATTTAAATAACTATCAAAATCACTAAACTTATCTTTATAGGAGTTTTTATAATTAATTATATCTTTATGATTTAAAATTAATTCATGTAATTCTTCAGTAGACAATTCGTAGTAGTCATCATTGATATTTTTAAACAAATCTCTCTTTAAATTTGGAAATACATCAAAATATTTGTTAAACTTATCTAACTCAATCTTGGGGATTCCACCGTTCATTAATGAATAAATATCAAAAGTTTCTGCATCCTCTGATGAATCAACATAACGTGGTATATTTAAATTGTAATCATTTTCTCTTATTTCTTCTCTTGTTACAACTTTTGAAAACTTATGAACAGATTCTCTTTTTATTACTGTATCAACTATTTTTTTAATATCAGATGCTCTTAACTTATTATTTTTACCTTCTTTAACAAAGCCTTTAGATGCATCTATTATTAAAGTATCAGTGTTATTTCTATTTTTTCTCAAAATCATTATTATTGTTGGAATACCTGTCCCAAAAAATATATTTGCTGGTAATCCAATAATTGCATCTATATTATTATGCTCAATTAAATTTTTTCTTATTTCTCCTTCTTCTCCTCCACGAAATAATACTCCATGTGGAAGAACAATTGTCATAATACCATCTGATTTTAAATGAAACAAATCATGTAGTAAAAAGGCATAATCAGCTTTTGATTTAGGTGCAACTCCATATTCTTTATATCTTGCATCAACTTCTCTATCTTTAGGATCCCAATTTTGAGAATAAGGTGGGTTAGAAACAACTGCATCCACAAATAATGGACTATATTCTTGATGTTCATCAAAATATGGCCAATCATCTTCCAATGTATCACCATTTCTAGTTACAATATTATCAGGCAATATTCCTCTCATAACTAAATTCATTCTTGTTAAGTTATAAGTATTTTGTTTTAATTCCTGTGCATAATATTTAATCTTATTCTCTTCTTTTATATATTTAGAAGCCGTTTTACCGATATTAATTAATAAAGATCCAGATCCACTAGTTGGATCATATATTTCTATTTTTTCTCTATCTTTTAAATGTTCTGCTATGATTTCTGACATTAGTAATGATACTTCGTGTGGAGTATAAAATTCTCCAGCCTTTTTACCTGCATTAGCAGCAAAATTAGATATCAAATATTCATAAATAAATCCTAAAACATCATAATCTTGTTTATCATCCATTGGAATATCATTAATTAAATAAATCAAATCTTTTACTGCTTTTGTTTGACTTTGAGTAGTATCTCCCAATTTACTTAATCCAGTATCCAATGTTGTAAATATTCCATCATATACTTTTTTATGAGTTTCACTAATTAATCTTGTAAATGCATTTAAGGCATCTCTTACATCAGCAATATTAAAATCATTTCCTTTTCCAATCCACGTAGAAAATAAATCCTTATGTGAAATAAAATATCCTAATCTATTTTGAATATCTTTTCTTATTTGATCATGTTCCTCATTTACATCAGATATTATATCTTCATCAGTAAATCCCATGTTATATAATGTTTTTAATTCTTTGTTAGATAAAAACTTATAAAATATAAATCCTAAAATATAATCTTTATATTCATTTGCTTCAATTTTTGATCGCATCTTATTTGCTGATTCCCAAATTTTTGATGCAAGTTGTTGTTTATTCACTATAATCACCTCATAATATCAAGATAATTATAACATAATTCGGCACTTTCCTCTATGGTTTCACAGTAAAAAAGCAATTAATATTTCATAATTGCCAAAGTCATTAAGTTAAATTATATTTCCATGTTTATCTAAAACAAATTTGTTATATGGTTCATCTTCAGTAACTTCTACTGTATCATCCCTAGATACTACTACTGATTGTATATATGTCATTGAGCTATATGACCATATAATTTTATCATTTTCAACATAAATTATGTTATTTTCTCCAATTAAAATTACCCCATTAAAAAACTTATATATTTCATCCATTGGAGCATAATCTTCTAAATTTAATTTCAATATGCATTCTAAAGTATTTAAGTTAATTCTATATAAATCAAAATCACTTAATATGTAAAAATCCGCATTATCTACAAGTGCTGAATATGAATCTAAAAGATAGTTACCATATGAACTCACACCAATCAACTTGCCATTAATATTAAATCCCCAACATAGTTCATCTAAATCACCAAGTTTATAAGCAAAATCATATTGTTCGACATTTTTCGACAAATTAAAACCAATTATGTCATATTTATCATTTTTAAATTCATAATCATTTATCATTGTTATTACCATCTTTCTTCAGAAATGGAGGAATATCAAATTCCATATTCTGATTATTTTCCAATTTACGAAACTTAAATTTATTTGTTAGTTTTCCTCCCCATCTAGGATTTGAATATAGAATTGCTTCTACAGATATAATTGAATCTATATCAACTTTAATAAATGTCTGATTATATTTATTATCATCATCACCAATAAGCTGGTGTCTTTCTTCATCCAAATTATCCCATGTCCACAAGTTGATGTAATCATGAACTTCACCATCATATGAATCTTTATCATGAGTTCTATATGGATCTCCATATCCAATTTTTTCTTTCTTATTATTTAAGTAGCATTTTAATAACATACCATTTGTTTTTGCCAAGTTTTCATCAATTAAAGGAATTTCTTTTTCTAATGTACCATCATACTTATAAAATTTTATAGTTTTCATATTAACATCACCTTTCATGAAGAAATTCATTTATTTGTTTTAGCAATTTTTCATCTTCACTATCTTCTAGCACTTCCCAATTACATTTATTATTTATATCTAAAATAGGGACTAACTCTATCTCTCCATAATTATTAATAATTTCTAAATTCTGTTCTATAACACCAGTGCATAAGAAATAATCAAAACTCATTATTCTTTCAAGTAAACTTTCATTAGGATTCTTATACATAATCTTATAAAAACGATTAAATTCATTATTTCTTACAGCTAGTATCACAGCATATATATGTTTACAGTAAAATTCACATGGACATGAACAATATACTTGCATGATTTTTTCTTCATCATTATATTTTATAATAACCAAATATTTTTCAGTACCTTCTACAATAGCAAAATATCTATCTTCTATTTTTTCTAAATAAGATATAGTTTTATCTTCGTAATATTTTTTTCCTCTTTCTCTTATTTGATATGCAAATATAGAATCTATATCATCCTTAAATAAATCAAAATAAAATTCCTTTTTATATTCATATTTTGTTGTACTATCAGTCAATTTTGCTAACAGTTCAAATAAAAAGTTTTCAAGTTTTCTTGGTAAATTATTAAAAACCATTATAAAAAGATCCGAAAGGTGGGCCAATGATTTTGGTAAAAATTTATGAAAGGAAACATCTATAGAATCATCCTCTTTAGTTTTAATATAAGCCTTTAGTTTGACTACATCTTCTTTTGATTCCATTGATTCATTATACTTTGAACTAACTATGTACTTTTCAAACTTTTCATTAATTCTATTAATTAATTCATTAGGAATATATTCACAACTAAAATATTTATCTATTTTATTATCTTCTAAATCTTCCAAATCAAACCATATTAATTTATAACTATCAATTTTTTTTATATAATTAATTATAATATAAAGATAATAACCTTCATAATTTAAAAGTTGTAATTCCAAATATAACTTATCCTTTTTTAAATGCTTTTTAATCTTATCAATCTTTTTGACATATAAATCATATTTATCATTTTTCATAGAATATCCCTCTACATACATTTTACCATAAAAAAAGGAGCTAGTCATTGCAACTAGCCTCATTTCATTCCTAAACTTAAATTAGGATTTTCATTATAAATATTTATTATTGTCTTTTCTTCAGATTCTTTTATTTCAGTATGATAAAATTCTGATTTTATTTTTGTATTAAGTAATGATTTTTCCTTTTGTATTAATTTTCTATTAACTTCAACATTCATATAAGCTCTATGATTAGTTGTAATATTATATTTAATATCAAAATCAGTTTTAAATATCTTTTCAATGATAACCTCAACTGGTTTAAGATTCTCTTTATCAGCAAGTTCTAAAGCATCATAGTATTCTTTGGAAGCTTTACTATCCCTTGCTTTTTTACTTTTTACTTCATGTTTAATATCTTCAACAGTAAAATATGTATTAGACAGATTCTTTAATGGATTAGATATTCTTTCAATTTTGCCTGATTCATAACAACTAAACTTACTGTATAAAACAGTATCTCTAAATATAGGAAATCCTATAATAGGAAAAATAATAGTTTTATAATGAAGCTGTTTTACCTCTTCTGGAGTCATTAAATCTCTACCAATTAAATTAGTAGATTTATCACCATTGTAGTTCATTAAAGACATGGATTGTCTTACACTATTAGATTCGATGGTTTTCCTACCTAATCTTTTTGATATTTCTTCAGCTGTCTCTTGAGTATTCGTTTTTAAATATACTAATCCACAGTTATCAAGAATTATTTGAGCAACATCCTTACCATATACATTATCCAACTGAGAAAAAGATTGAATAAAGAAATGAAAATGCATACCTCTTGATCTAGCTACAGAAACAATTGCTTCAATATCAGCTAATGGTGGACAGTTAGCAAATTCATCAAGAATAAAGTCTATTTCTAAAGGTAATTTCTTTTTGTCATTACTGTTAGCTAGTTTTACTAAATCTCTATAAAGTAATCCAACTATAATTGTTACAAGAGTAAAATATGTTTTATCCTCATCTGGAACAATTACATATAAAGCAACTGGTTCTTTTCCCAATATACTAAATTCAAAATCACTTGTACTGGTTACATTTGCCACATTAATATCATCAAAGATATTCATTTTTTGTCCGAAAACTGCTGTTATTGATTTATAAGTGTTATCACTAGCACTTAATATACTAACTAATGCATCTTTAGACTTATTTCCATATTCTTTAGTATTGATATAATCTTTAAATTTCTTGAAGTTATTTTCTTCCATAGAACTATTTTGAAATTTTCTAATGCTAGTCATAGTAATTTTATCTCTAGTTATATTACCAAGTTTATATTCTTCTAAAAAGAATCCGATTAATCCTTCTAATAAATTCTTTGCCGAATCATTCCAAAACGGATCTTTTTGTTCAGTTTTTTCTTGCATTACCATTGTTGCTAAAGAAGATATTAACCTATTGGTTTCAGCATAATGTGATACTGATGCATTATTATTTTTATCTTTTTCTATTGTAAGTTCATTTATGATTTTAGAATTATTCTCAATCTTAATTCTAATTCTTTCAATATTTAACTTACTTAATTTTAACTTATTAAGTTTACTATTTAAAACATCATTCTGTTCTGAATAAGGTTTTATCTTTTCATCAAATGACTTTGATAATTTTTCATACTCAATATATTCTTCATACTCTTTAATAATTGGATCTAGTATATTTATCTTGTTTGATAACTCTGGATTTCTAAAATCTATAGTTAATATCTTATAACCTTGATTTTGAAACATCTTTGATGTTGTTTGATAAATCTCACCCTTTGGGTCAGTGATAAAAACACTTCGATTCTTTTTTGCTTTAGATATAAAAGTACAAGTAGGAATAACTGCTGTTACACTTTTACCACTACCAGTTGAGCCTAAATAGACATAATGAGGGGTTTCCCTGTCAAAATAGACATATTTTAAATTTTTACTAAAAGAAACAGGAAATCCTGCCTCCCTTATATGATTGATATTCTCTTTCTTAAAATTGCGTTTTATTTCAGATTCTGTACTAAATCTAGCTGAGCCATATTCATTATCATTTTTAACTTTATGTTTCATAAATAAAGGTTCAAGATAAATAAATACAATTAAGAATATAACAATTATTACAAATAAAATAATTAGACTAATACTCATGCTATCTCATATCCTCTTAAATCTTTGCAATAGTCAACTATATTTTCTAACTTATCATTGGAATCTAAAGTTTCAAGATAATCATCTAGTTCTTCTATTTCACCATCTGATAATTTAATTTCATTGTCATTTAAATAGGTGTAAGCAAAATATTTCATAATATCTTCTTTGTTTTCATATAGCTCTTGCTCATATGCATAAAACTGACCTTGTTGAATCTGTTTTATTATGTCATTAGGATTGCCAAGTTCTTTTGTTGCTTCATCAATATACCATAAATTACTCTTCCCCCATTCAAACAAGTCTGATGTATACATATCTACATTACTATCAGCAATCTCTGTAAAAATATCACCTATGTACCCAGAATCATAATCAGTTATTTGTTCTCCATATGTAAAACTTAAATTATTTTTTAATTCTTCTAATATATCCTTATACATATACTTTCCTCCCAAAATAAAAGAACTAATCTAGTTCCATATAATCGTTTTTCTTATGTTCTAAATAATCATCATATTCTAACTTTTGTCCTAACCAGCTATCTGCATATTCATAATCTTCTAAAGGAAACTCTTCTACCCAATAATTATCTGGTGGACAAGCTGTAGCATCGATACAAATGATTTGGTTATGTTCATCAAAATAATAAAATGAAACTTCATTACTTTTAGAAATATAATCATTATATAGGTCATCTATATCTTCATACCTATTAAGGGTGCTTTGATATATTTTATTATTTCTTTTTGCCAAATGGTTATCTGCCTTAAATCTTAATAAGTCCACTTTATCTATATCAAAATACTTCCTTAGTTGCTTTTCTTCATCATGACTGACATCTTCTGGATTTATATTTGAATCATAAACATGATCTGTTCCATCAGTAAAACATATTTGATTATCATTAAAATGTTCTTTGACTTCAAAATAAATGGTAGTATACCTATTTCTTTCAGAACCTTCAGAACTATAAATACAATCTTCAAAAAAATCCATAGTATCCTTCTTGTTGTTGAACTTCATCAAGCTACCACCACAATTAACATATATGTTACTCATAATTGCACATCCTTTTCTATTTCACCTGATTCTAATTCTAATGCATCTTTAAAATAAGATTTTAAAGCATTATTCAAATCTTCTAAAGTTTTACAATCATAGGTTGCTATAAGTTCATATTCATCACTAAAGGATAATTCCTTTGTATTAATATTAAATTCTATATTAACATTGAATCCTTCTTGAATTTTAGGTGATGGATATTCATCATATTCAACACTTTCTAAATCTTCCCAATCTAATACTATTTCTGAATCTAAATATCTAGTTGCCACCATTTCCTTAGCATCATCAAATGAATCTGCTTCTTGTTCAACAACTCTACTTAAAGTTTCTCTTACTTCCACATTATACAAAGCCATAAGATCACCTCCTATTCATATTCCTTATCAGCTTTAAATAATTTCTCAAATTCTTTTTCTGCCTCTTCAAGCTCATAATTAATATTTTTTACTGCTTGTCTGACTTGATATTTATTTTTAAATTGATTTGATTTATTTTTTGATGATAAAAAACTAGATAAAATATCATATCTAGTTCGTTTCTTATTTTTCTTATACTCTTTATAAATAATTTCTCCAATAATATCATTTTCAGATATTTTGTTTTTTTTATAAGAATAATTAGCATGATTAACTATTGCATTTAAAACATAGTTATCAAAATATTTGTTTTTATTTTTAATCAATGTATCATCCACTTTACCATGATTTTCTTCAGCAATATTAGTAAAGTATTCATTGATTGCTTTTAAAGTATTTTTAAATTCATTATATTCATCTTTAAAATTATTATTTTCTTTTGAAAAAATCTCTTTTTTAATTTCTTTAGTAAGTTTAACTATTTCTTTATCCTTAATAGAATTAAATTTGATTCTCTGATTAGAATTTTCTCTCTTTTCATTAATAAGTTCTCCTAGTTTTAGAATCTTTTCTTCCATTATAATGTCATCTTTATTTCTCAATAAAAAATTTTTATCTTTTGGATTAAAATATTTTTTTAATGATTCTAATTCCTGATTAGTTTCTTTTAATAATGGTGTAAATATCTTTTCTTTTTCAATATAATGTAATATTTCATTCTTAAAGAAGTTTAATTCTTCTTGAGTTAACTCACCATTATGTCTATATTGTATTTTTCCATAAGATAAATAATTAGGACATTTTTCTGCAAAAGATAAGTGAAAATGTAAATTATCAGTGTTAGTATGAAGTGAAAATTGGTAGCTCATCTTTTTCATATCCTGAAAACCACATTTTTTTTAAAACTGTGGAACAATATCTTTTGCCATAACTTTTTCTAATTCTTTAATATCTACATTTTCTTCTAGATAGTTTTCTGGAAAAGATATAACTAATTTATAAATATTTGAATTTTCTATATATTTTGTGTAATCTACTTTTCTTTTTTCTATTTCACTTTTAGTAGCATAATCACCATTTTCAAATATGATGTTCATTTCTTTATCTTTTCCAATTTTTCCACTAAAGTAATCTAACATGAAAAATGCTTTCTTTTTATTATCAGAATAATAATCAAACATATTCATAGTAGAATTATACACTTTTTGTTTTGAATCATATATAAAATTAAGATTCTTATAACTAGGTGTATATTTATTCATTATTACAATTTTAGGACTAGTCATTAAATTTATCCTTATATTTTTCTAACTTATATTTTTGCAGAGCTTTATTATTTTTGGGATTAGATAATTTTTCAATCTCCATATCAGAATAAAATTGTTCTAAAAAATCTCTTATATAAATTTGTTTGGAAAAGATATTTTCTAAAAGTGAATTATTTAAATCTAACTTTTTATTAGTATCTTTTGTATCAAGACCCGTTTCTATTAATTTTCTAATTCCTTGAGAATAATTTAAATTATTATTTTTACAATATTTTCTTACTTTTTGATCTATTTCATCAGTTAAAGATATATGAGGACTAACCATAAGAACCTCCTATATTTCTCTACCCATATTTAGGGTATTCTTTTTAATTGCATTAGTAATTAAATTATCATACTCATCAGAGTTTTCAATATCGTAAGATATTTCTCTTAATTCTTCTAATTCAAATTCATAACCGATATTCTTAGCTGTATCTAATATTTGCTTTTCTAAAGGTGTCATTAAATTATCATAGTAGAACACTATATCAAATTCATCTCTAGCATCATCATAATCAAATTGAGCAACATTTTCATTTTCATAAATTGCATCTTTGATTCCAGAAATATGACTTTTGATATAATCACGAGTTGCATCATCATAGTCATCTAAAAAATCATTTAGACTAATAATATAATTAAAACTTGTTGTTCTATCCATACCATAATTAATAATATCATTTGCTATCAGCTTGTTTATACTTAATTTGCCCATAAGTTTTTTCCTCCTCTAATAATTTATAAATTCCTATTTCTAATAATTGAGTTGCCATTTTGTTCATACTCAATCCTCTTTCTTTAGCTAACATCTTTATTCGATCTTTAAGTCTTAAATTTATGTATAGCTTTAACTCATGCATCTTATCTTCCTCCTTTATTACATGGATTGTTATGGTTTAATCCCAACCATTATTAAGACATTTTTGAATACAAAAATATCAAGAGCATAAGAGATTTTCCCCACAACTTAATAAAATCCATATTCTATGGAGTTTTGTTGTAGGGAAAAACTTATTTTGCACTTGCAAAATTAAACCATTGTTATGGTTGGGATTAATTACTTTATCTTTATATTTTAAAGTCTTTTTAATGGTTGGGATTATGGTTGTAATGGATAGCCATTATTTGGATTATAAAATTCATTATGGATATAACCATTATTTAAATCTGGTTTATGTATTGTATTTTTATCTGAAAAATCTATCAAGCTCATACCATCTACATTATTGCCATCATACATAACTTGATAATGTAAGTGAGGACCTGTTGAATAACCTGTAGTTCCAACTCCTGCAAGTTCATCTCCAGCTCTTACTTGTTCTCCTTCTTTTACTTTAGCTGAACTTGGATACAAATGTGCATACCATACTGTATAAGTTACTTCATCATCTATTTCACATTTAATTTTAATTTGATTACCTCCCCCTGCTGATGTGTTTGTAACATTTTCTTTTTGAGTGAAACTAACCTCAGTTACTATTCCATCACATGTAGCATAAACGGGTGTTTGATTACCTGTTGCTAAATCCCAAGCAGTATGCACATCAGATTCTTCAAATACAATTCTTTCTTCCATAAAAAAAGATGTAACTGTTGCTTTAGAAAAATCAATAGGAGAAACAAACGGTTTATTTTGTTCTTCATCAATTTGACTTTCTGTATTTAAACTTTTACATCCATCATAATTTTTATACTTTGATAATTCACACACATCACTAATTGTCATCATTTTATTAGTATCTTTATCTATATTATCTACATAAATATCATAAAATGATAACTGATCATTTTCTAAATAAAAATATAAAATTCTGTTTAATGGAACATATCCGTATCCATTTTTTAAAGCTTTATTTAGAGTGGATTTATATTGATCTGCATAATCCATATTATTTTCAACATAATCATCAGTAATATTTGCTCCAAAAAAGTCCAATATCATTAAACAGGGAATAATTATTACAAGTGCCATAGTTACCATTCCTATACTACTTCCCATAACTAACTTTATTATTTTACTTTTTTTATTTTTATTCATTTATCTACCTCCAATAAAAAAGCAAACTAGTCCTAGTCTGCTACAAAATATTGTTTAATTATAACTTATATATTAAATTGTTTTGAACATTCTAAATATTCTTTGTCTGAAAAAGCACATAATTTAACATTTATATTTGCTTCAGGATAGTCTTTAACAAAATTATTATATGCATTTAAACATTGTTTGCATGATTCTCCTGGCGGATTATCTAAACCATATCCAAATATTCCTGAGCTTATTAATGGAAGGGAGATTGATTCTAATCCATTATTCACAAGAACTTTAAATGAGTTGTAATATGCATCATATAATTCTTGAAATGCATTAGGAGTTTGTCCAAAATCTGGTCCTACCGAATGAATTATATATTTGCAATTTTTCATATTAAATGATGGGGTAATAATTGCATCTCCATCTTTTAATGGTGTTTTATATTTTTCACAAGCACAATTTAATTCTGTATATCCAGCTTTTTTAAAAATTACTCCACATATTCCACCACCAGACCATAAATTTCTATTTGCAGCATTAACGACTGCATCTACATGTTGTTCTGCACAAGAGCCCTTTACTAATTCTATTTTACTCATTTTTATGCCTCCGTAAATTTTTATTTATTCCATTTCATCAAAATACTCTTTTGATGGATACCTTGATTCGTATCTTTTAATTAAATCATCAGTATCCCATAGTTTCCAATCTTTCTCATTATAATTGTTAAAATACCAAGTAGTATCATCACAAGGTTCTAAATTATCGTAGATATTATCATTCATTATATTTTTATCATACCATTCATCAAATTTATCATTTCCTAAATCCAAAACTTTTTCGACAACCTTATTTTTATTCCACTCAAACCTCGAAATATATATTATATTTTCTTCGACCGCATACCATACTATATTATGGTCTAATTCTATTGCTTTAACAATTGCATATATCGGATATAGCCATCTAGTCTGAAATAAAATTTCAACATTATCCTTATCTAGTTCTCTTACACTATTGTCCAAATCCATAGTAAACATAAGTTCCATATTTTTCTCCATATTCATTTAAACTTTCAACATTATATAATTTATTAAAAGTAATATATGGATGTGTCTTCACATAACCATCAGGAATCTCATCACCAAAAGGATTTAAATCTAAAAGGTATTTTTTATAAAACTCTTTTTTACAAATAATTTTGTTTGCTACATAATTTGACATAGTATCACCTCTTCAGATTACCACTTATTTGTTAGTTCAATTATATCACATATTAAGTATGATTTTATTTAGAATCTCTTTCACCCATCATTTCTCTTTCAAGTTCTGTAGCTCTTATCCAAATTCTAAGTCTATTTTTGGAATCTATATTAAGTAAAAACTCTCCTCTTCTTGCAGACATTAAGAAATTCTTTTGAGTATCAGTAAGTGGATTTTGCTTAAATAATTCTAGATAAGCTAGTAAGTCATCTTCTTTAAGCATACCTATCATTTGATATTGACAGTTATTAAATATAGCTGTTGCATGTCTCAAAATTGATTGACTTCCAACAAAATCCTTTACTGATTGAGTTGCAACAACTAATGATCCAGAATATTTTCTGATTCTTCTTGCAAGTTGACCGAAGTTCCTTAAAACTTCAAAATTATTTTCATCTATGAATAAGTGAAACTCATCGGCAATTATCATTACATGTTTTCTATCTTCTACCTTTACTTTATCATTAAGAATCTTATTTGAAACAATACTATTATTCAAATAAGTAAGAAGATTTAAAGTTTGTGTATTAATAAGTCTTTGATTTCCACTATAAAGAAGCTCTTGAAGGTTAAAAGCAATCAAGTCATTTTTTAAATTGATTGTTGTATATCCATCAAAAAGATATGAATCTGTTCCTGTTAAGAATCTAGAAAGCAAAATATCTAATTGTTCAATTATCTTTTCTTTTTCTTTACTTTTTATATCTTTCTTATATTCTGGTAAAAATTCATACAATTCACTAAATATAGGATAATCTTCTGGTTTCATATTTTGAAGTGTATTAATAGATGTATTTTTAAAAATGCCTTTCTTGTTATACAACTTTTCCACTATTGCTAATAACATAACTAATTCTTTTTCATTTATACTTTCAAATGCTGTTTTAAAGAAAGCTTCTAAAAATCCTAGATGTTTTGCAAGTGGACAATCGGTTTCTTTAGTATCATGATTTTCATCATCTGATGGAATAAATCTAATTTGTAATGGATTAATAATTCCTCCAGTTTTAGAATAAAGATCTATATATTCTCCTTGATTTGCTTCTACAATTCTCTTATATTCGTTCTCAGCATCAAAAATAAATATTTTAGTACCTCTACCATACTCATTTACAATCATTTTCTTCATAGTGTAAGATTTACCTCCCCCTGTAGAAGATATAATTGCCATATTATGTGATGTACGAGAATTAGTTAAAATAAATGGATCATAGAATATTGGTAAAGATGTATGAATATCGACACCAAACATATACCCATTCGAATCATTAAAATATGTTCTAGTGAATGGAAAACCAGCACTTAATGTAAGTGTAGGAAGATAAAAACTATAATCTTCAAAAGTCTTAGTAGATATATCATAACTTTGCCATGCTTCCATCTGTCTTAATCTAGGAACATCGAGTTTAATTTGATATGAATCAGCTATTCTTTTTAAATCTCTTATTACTTTTTCCCTGTGTTTTCTATCTCCTTCAACAATTAAAATTAAAGAAATTTCTTTAATTTTCTCATCACCATTTTTTATATCTTGCATTAAAGCTTGAAAGTTTTCTTTTTGAGTATCAAGTTCTGTAGCATCACTTAATTTCTTTGTAGTATTTCTATCCGTTAATAAAAATTGATACTGTGAATTTACCCATCTTATCAACTCTTCCTGTGTTATACATTCCTGAATGCTAATAGATGCTCTAACATCTGGATAATTAAATATATCCTCAAAAAATAATTCTGACACAAATGGTGGAACATTTTTAACAGTTAATAACTGTAACTCTTTCTCATCAAATTTTAATTTATCCACTTTTTCAGATATATTCATAGGACATACCAAACTAGGTAAATCACTCCATACTAATTCATCTAAGGAATTAGATGTTAGATAAAGATTTGATAAAAATTTGTAAATTTCTAATTTATTGGTAATACCTTCAATATATATTCTAGGAACAATATTTAAAGTAATATCCTCAAGTTCATCTAATTGTTTATTAAGTAATGCTATATCTTTAGCAATTAGTACCCAATAATAAATACTCGAAACAGTAAAATTCTTTTCTTCTAGATCATCTATCAGATTTCTAGATTCTTCTAATAAGATTCTTTTATTATCATCATTTGCATATTTTTCAATCTTTCTTTCTAAATTAACCTTATTAGCATTTAAATTTAGTTTTTCATTTAACTTATAACACTTCATATTCAAATTAGGTATTTGATATAAAGATTTTAACATTGAAAAAAATAAATTCTTTTCGTGATTACTTGTTAAAGATAAATCTATTGCTTTAACCTCAATAATAGTAGCAACTTCCCCAGACTTCAGATATATTAATCCATCTTCTCCTATTTCTTTAACATTAGTTATTGCTTTAGAATTTTTAATTCTTTTTTTCATTTGTCCTTTAGATGAAAACTTTCTATTGTTTTTAGAATCTAATTTTTTCATTTTCTTTAGATTTTTTTCATCTTTAGTTTGTCTTTCCAATCAACATCATCTCCAATCTTTGAGTAGGAATATTCCCTACATCTAAATAAATATCTAAACAATAGAGCTACCACTTTATACATTCGATTCTTTTTTGATACCTTAACGGGTAACATTAAAAAGACACATACTGTTAGATATACTAACGATTGTATCTTCAAATTAGTAAAAGAAAATATAAGTAGAAAAGAAAATAACATAGGTAATCCTATGTATAAATCATTCATTTCAATATATTTTCCTAGTGTTTTCTTAATACTTGAAACTGTAATATACATTATTCATCTCTCCCTCTATATCTTCTTCTATACATACTTCTTGTTGGTATAACACTATTAACTGCTTGAGCCATTGAATTAGCACCTGCATTCATCATTCCCGATCCAAATCTAGAAAGTTTACTAGAAGTTGGTTTTCCATCTTTACCCATTGGATGACTTCTGACACAAGATGATGCTTGAAGATAATCTCCAACCATTTTTAGATTACTACCAATTCCACTACTTTCATAATTGCCACCCATTTTAGAACCAAAAGATGATACTGCTTGTCCTACTTTTCCTAAAGCCGAATTTCCAACACTTCCTGCCTTTGATGTTCCTTTAGCAATTGCTCCAGCTCCCATCAATCCTGCTCCTACAGTTGCAAGACCACCTGTTGTTGCTATAGCACCCATACTATGACCAAATCCCATCATTGCCATAAGTTGTTCTCTTCCAGAATTTGCTGATACATTGCCACCAATAAATCTATTTACTACTTGTGATCCAGTAAGTAAGAATGAACCACAACCAATATACATAATAGATTTAATGATTATGTCTTTAAATGAATTAGTAAAAAATGTTGTTTCATTTATTTGTCCCATTACTATTGCTGTAAGAGAAATGATAAGCATTATTACTGCACCCTGTAACATTAATGATACCAATTGTTGCACTACTGCACTTCTTCTTTCTTTATTTCCTACAGATGTAGCAAAAATAATAGGACTAATCACGAATAAGAATAAAAACTCTATTTGCCTTCTAGCTAACATCATTCCACAAAAGAATAATGAGTATAAGAAGAAGCCACCAACAATTACTGCTAGAATCCAATCTATTTCATATTTATAATCTTTCTCATCTGGTAAAATCCATCTTGAAGATGTTACATATTTATCATTGTACATTTTCTTCCCATTAAAATTTCCATTAGATATATTTTTAGCAATATCTTCTTTTTGAAATTCATCTGAATCTTTATAACCATCTGAATAATCAATAAACATAGTAAGCATTGAATCAGATAATGTTACATTATTACTTGTAAAAATATTAGAAGTAAATCCTGCAAGTTTTATAGAAAAAGTTGATGCCTGAACAAATAAAAATGTACTCATAATAATAAGTACACCACATTTTACAATCTCTTTTACTATTCCTTCGGAATTTAATCCTTCATCTGGATCAATAATCTTTTTTACAAATCGAGTTATTGCAAATAACCCCAGTAATGTAACTGCTATAGCAATTACTCCAGTTTGAAATTTACTAAAGTTATTATCCCCAGATACTGAATTAATAATATCAAAAGCATTTAATCCTTTTAAAATATCAAATAAAGAATCTATTAGAGAAAATATAAAGTGAACTAAACTCCAACCCAATGTCCTTAATAAATCTAATGCCTTTAATAACATTTAACCACCTCCTAGAACAAATCTATGATTAGATTAACTATTGAAATTGCTAAAATAATACCAACAATACCAAACATAGTTTGAATTATTCTTTGCTTAACTCTAGGTTTTTGATCAACATCAACTACAGCATATAAAATAAAACCAATAATTAATGACACCCCAGCTGCTGCAATTCCAATTCTTAAAGCCCATGTAGAAAATGTTTGTATAGCCTTGATAATTGAATCAACATTATATCCTCCACCTTCAAGATGCTCTATTTTTAATAAACTAACTAATTTATTCATTCTATCTCCTCCTTAAAAAAATAAATAAAAAGAACAAAGAAGGTGTGTTAAAATAACTATATGAGTTATTTGCTAACGGGCATTAACTCTTTTTCTTTGCTCTTTTCTCATAATTACATATCTAAATCATCATCTGATTTTTCATTATCAGATTCTTTTTCTTTTGCTGTTGATAAAAAAGTTACTTTTTCAGCTACAATTTGAGTTGATTTTTTCTTTTCACCATCAGCATTTTCATAAGTGTTAGTTTCAACTTTACCTTTAATACCAACTAAATCACCTTTTTTACAATATTCAGCTGTATTAGAAGCAACTCCACCCCAAAGTACACAATCAACAAAATCTGTTTCATATTCTCCTTCAGCATTTTTATAACTTCTAGGAACTGCAAGTGTAACAAAAGATCTTTCTTTACCTGATTCTGTCTTTTCAACAGTAGGTTCTTGAACTAATCTTCCTACAATAACTACTTGATTTAACATAATTTCACCTCCTTATCATTTTAATTTTTTAATATTTTATTTTTGTATATCTATAAAACCACCACCTTTCATGAGAAAAAAATAAGGCTCATTTGCCTCTTTCATCTGCATCACATAGTTGCACGATAGAATCTTCTATTTTTTCCCATAAGGTATCTAAATAGTCATAACATTTTTGAAAATTTCTAAACTCCTTAGGATCTAAATATTCTTTAAATGAATCCATATCTGTTAAAACTAAACTTATATGTTCTTGAAATTCACTCATTGCCTCGACTTCTAACATTTTTAATTCTTCAAGTTTCTTCACAAATCAATCTCCTCCATTTCATAATCATCTAACCAATCAAATTCATCATCAGAGTAAAGATCTTCTGAATAATTTTTAAATTTATTAATATTAGAAATAATTGAACTTTTAAAATAACCATATTTATTTTTAATTTCATTATCATTCTCATCAATAAAATTCCTTTCCTTTACTCTTTTGATAATATAATGTGTTATAGTTAATAAATCTTTATAAGTATTACCTTCATCAATAAGTTTTTCAAACAAATCATCAAATAAAAAAGAACTAGAATCATCTTCATTAATATAATTAAGATTTATTAGTTCTTTAGTTAAAATATTGTGTTCAATTTTTGTTTTATCTATTTTATCTTTTTTATTATTGATATTTATTTGTGTGCAGTTATCGGTGTTCCGATCATCGGTATGCCGATTATTGATATCTGGATAATTTCTTGTTTTTAGCCATTCTGGATAGGGTAAATAATAAACTATATATTTATATTTAAAATATCCTTTTTCATCTCTATACTGTTTTATTTGAACATATTCTGCCTTTTTCAATTCATCTAAAGTTGTCCTAATGGCATATTTACCTTCTTGTGATATTTTTTCAAGTCCACTTATAGAGTAATCCCAATCTTTAGACATAGATAACATCATAGAAAGTAAACCTTTAGCTTTAAGTGATAGATTAGAATCTCTTAAATGATAGTTTGACATAACAGTATATCCAGTAATACCAAAAACCTCAAAATCTCTTGCACTATCATTCATATTACATTCCTCCAAAATAAAAAGAGCTATTGCTCTTCATCTTCATAATCAACTTCTACATAATATTTTATATCTTCATAATCACGGTGGCTACCATCAGATGGATGGATTATTTTATCTAATCTAAAATATATCTCTTTAATAATATCAGTAAGAACATCCTTATTAGACCAATAATTATATTCATGTAATAACATAGCATACGAATATAAATGCATATCATTATTCCAAACTTGTTTAATTAGTCTATTCCGATTAATGTATTCTAATGGCTTTAAATTATAATCATTTTTAGATACATCTAAAGTAGGATCATGATATGGAACTCCTTCTGAAAGACAAAATAACCAATCAATAAGCTCATTTACTTCATTACTTGTACTATCAAACTCTTGCATAAGATAAGACATTCTATTAATAAATATAATTCTTTTTTTATTTGTTTTATCTACTTTTCCTTTAGAATAATCAAAACACCTTTCCATAATCCACCTCTTACATTTAATTATATCAGTTATTGTATAAAGTTAACTTTGTGAAAAGTATTATTGTTTTATAATATCTTCAATTTTTAGTGGTGATTCACTCGTTATCTTTAACTCGTATGTTTCTTCTAATATCTTCTTTACTAATTCAAAATCACAGTCAGCATTTGTAAATTGTGATAAATCATCTATAGCTGTACTTACTTGATTAGAAAATGATTGTTGCCACATTGCATTGCCTCTAAAATATACTGCTATATGAAAAGCAATATATTGATTAAAAAAATTATCTTTAACATAATTAGTTACCATTTCTTCACAAGGAGCAACAACTCTGAAAAACTCCTCATCTGATACTTCATCCATATCCGTTCTAATCATATTGCACCTCCATGATTTTAATTATAAATAATATTATTTTAAAAGAAAAAGGTGCTACAAACTTTAAGGCTCTAATTCACAAATTATTATTATTTGCTTTTTTGTATTATGCCTACAAGTAATTAATGTAAGTGTACTTTTATTTTTATCTCTAATTATTTCTGCTTTACCAGTTTTATCTATATCATAAATATCCGTTACTTTATATGAATATACTTTATTATTATAATTAATATAAACCAGATCATCTAAAGTTAACTTATCTAAGTTTCTAAAATAAGATATTCTTGCACTGCCAGAATGTCCAGCTAAAATGACATTTCCATTTTCTTGATCAGGCATCGAAGATCCTTTTACGATTTCTACATTGTAATTAACATTGTTTAAATAACTATTTGGATTTACTAGACCTCTTTCTAAATTAATTTTAGGGATTTTAAGTACAGCAATATATTCTATTTTTACTTGCTCTTGCACTTCTTCTTTTTCTTGAGTATCTTCAGTAAATTCCTCATCATTAACTATTGTTTCATTTTGATAAAAATCATTTAAGGCATTATCCTCTATATTTTCAAAGTTTTTATTAGATAAATAATCGTAACTAATTAAAGAGAATCCTATTAAAAATAGGAAAGAGCCGATCACTATAAACCAGATCTTATTTTTTATTTTTCTTTTTTCCATATATAATTATTGCAGTTCCACCTAACATTAATAATGTTCCTGTAATTAAAAGGACTTTTAAATCATTTGCTTCAGTATTTGGAACTTTAACTTCTTCCTTAGTATTAACTAAAGTTTTTTCAATAATAGCTCCATCTTCAGTTACATCAAAATAAACCTTCTCATCATTTAAAATATATCCATTAATGGTACTTAATTCTTGATAATAATATTTTCCATATTCTAATTCAATTTCAATTAAGCCATTTTCATCAGTTATATATGAATCTATTAAATTACCATCTAAATCAAATATACCGATTTCTACTCCTGCTAAAGTATTTCCGTCTTGATCTATCTTATGAATTTTAACTGTAGATGTAATTTTTTCATTAGTCATTTCGGCTTTTACTATCTCTCCATTATCCTCGACTTCAAAAAACACCTTTTCATCACTTAATCTATAACCTGTAGAAGCTTCTGTTTCAATGATATAGAATTTACCAATAAATAAGTTTTCAATAATTACTTTTCCTTCTTTATCAGTAGTTCCAGTAAATATTAACTCATCATTTTCTGTATAAACTTCTATCCTAGTATCTGCAATTGCTTTACCAGTAGTAACATCAGTTTTAGTAAACTCTAAAGTACCTTTCTTTAAGATATTTAAAAGAGATTTAGTTTCAATTATTACAGGTGTATATTGATCTTTATAAGTAAGCTCAAACTCATATTTATTAGAATCTAAAATATATTTATCTAAAGTAGATATTTCTTGAATATAATATTTTCCTAAATATAAATTTCCAAAAGAAATATGTCCATCTTTATCAGTTTTAGCTTCACTTACTTTAGTACCTTTAGTTAGAACTACTTTACCATTATAAATGATATCTTCATTAGCATATAAGCCAAATAACACTCCTTCAATTTTTTTAGAAGTATATTCAAATTTTCCATTTTTGATAACGACTTCTTCTGCTGTTTTATTTATTTCAACTCTTCCTTTAACTGGTGTATTCTCAAACTTAG
Source organism: uncultured Bacilli bacterium (assembly GCA_910577075.1). GTDB lineage: Bacteria > Bacillota_I > Bacilli_A > RF39 > UBA660 > CAG-582. Next base: position 21,698 of record CAJTKV010000012.1, on the reverse strand, counting down.
TAGTGAAAATTATTCCATATTCAGAATCTGTTATTACTTCCATATCTTCACCAATAGTAAATGGTTGAGATACTTTATTCCATAAGTATCCATCAATAACTTGATCCTCTTCTTCTAGAACATAATGTCCACTTGATAATTCATAAGGTGTAATAAATTCACCGTTTTTATCTGTTTCAAAAACACATACTTTTTGACTTGTAGGATAAGTTATATTTTGACATACATATTCATTTGTATCAGTATTTAATATTTTAAACTTAATACCACTTCTTTTAATAACATTACCTGTTTCTGAATCAACTTTTACAACTTTTAATTTTGCTCTAATTTCAGCATTGGCAATTACCTTTTTAACAACAGTTCCAGTTTGTTTTACTTCAATAGTAAAATCATCAGCTTTTTCGTGTCCAAAAGTTGATGTTAACTGTTTTACTGTATAAGTTCCATAAGGTAATCTAAATTTAATATTTCCTTGTGAATCAGTAGTTAATCTTCTTACTTCTTCACCTTTGTTATTATAAATTCCAAATACTACTCCAACTTCTGGTGTCATAATTCCAGTTTTATCATTAGCATATACTTTGGTAAAGTCAAAATCTAAACTAATAACTTTTTCAAACACTTGAACTTCTGGAAATAAATTATTAGTTGTTATTTCAAAATAATATTTATTTTTGTCTAATTGATATCCAGTAGATGCCATTTCTTCCAATAAGTAAAATCTACCTAAACTTGGTAAATAATCTGATGTTGCTTTACCATCTTTACCAGTTGTAACAGTCCCTACTTTTGTACCATCATCTTTATAAATTCCATAAACAGCTCCTTCAAGAGTTGCTTCACCTTGTGGAGTATTAGTAAGTGTTTCATCATCATATTTGTTGGGAGTAACTTTACCACCTACAACTTTAATTTCTAAGTTAGTTCTAGTTGGATCAATATTACCTCTCCTAACTACATTTTGGCTATCTACAGCATAATATAATTTTGTTGGTTCTCCATATCTATTACCGTTTCTAGTTATATCAAATGTAATATTTCCCACTTCCGTAGCAGTAATATTTAAACTGTTTCCATTTTTTGTTACAGTTCCTCCTTTTACATTTTCAATATTATATTTTGATAATACATTTTTTGAATCATTAATTGTAATTGTATTACCTATTACCATTTCACTTGGTACATCATTAAATGCTGGTAAAATGGTATGTTCATCAACTAATCTTTCTAGTTCGACCATTTCACTTGCTAGAATTGAATCATCTCTATTCCCTTTTAATGTTTTAGTAAAATAGCTATCTACAGTAGGATCAGCATATTTCCAAATTAGCATTTGAGTTGCAGGATACCATCTTATATCAGTATGGTCTATTCCATTTTCATTATAACCATATCCATAATAAGCTAATTTTTCAATTCGTTTCCAGTTTTCTTTACTTATATTAGCTACGGCATTCATGTCTTCTGTTGTAACATCATAAGTAGCAGAAGAACTTATTTTAACAAATGGTTGTACACAATAAACAAAAGCCCCATCACTTTGTCTTATAATCATTGATGTTTGTTCCCACAAAAGATGTGAGCCTTTTGCATGCATATAATAGTATGGTCCTTGAACATAACTACCAGCTTTGATTTTATCTGTTTGTGCATTTACATTAGTTATTCCTGCAATTGAACCAATTAATGCTAAAGTTAACAATAATATCATTCTTATTTTCTTTTTAAACATTATTTTCCCTCCTTTATAAGAACTTATTGCAAATAAAAAGAACTCCATCGAGTCCTAATTTAATTTTTCTGTATCAAACATCACCCCTAAAAATTTACCAGAGGTACTTAATACATCATGACAATTATATAAAACTTCTCCATCAAGATAAGGCTTATAATTGTCACCATATTCTAAACATTCATTCATAGATTTAAAATCTATTTTTTCCCAACTATACATCGGCTTATTATAATAGTCATATTCACTTATTCCTAATTCTTCCCAAATAGTTAATTTTTTTAGTTGTTGATTAGGAACTTGTTCTATGCCATCTTTTTTTGCACCTTCAGAATTTTTTTCTTTTTCGTTTATATCTTTTTTACTATTATCATCTATGACATCAGTGTTACTAACATTATCATCCTCCATATTATTTTTATTAGGAACACTATCATTAGAATCATTATTCTGAATAAAGACAGGATCATCCTTAGTATCTTTAATAATATTTTCTTTATTAAGCTCACTTGATTCAACTTCTTTCTTTTCTTCTTTTTCTTTACCAACATCTACAATCTCACTATTATCCTTTTCTAGTTCTATCGAACTTTGTTTATAATAATGTGTTGTAAAAAGAAAATATATTGTAAAGAATATTACGAAAGTAAAAAACAGTTTTTTCATCCTTTTCACCTCATAAAACATTATATATTGAAGTTATAAGTAATTCTAAGGTGCTACATATTTAAATCATAGGCATCACCCCTTTCAAGTTTTTTATCTTTAGAATAATTAATTAAAGCATTTATAATGTACTGTTCTATATACCTTTTATCCTTCTTTAATAATTCAGAAGGGAGTACATCTTCTATTCTTTTTCTATTAAATGTAATTTGTTCCTTTTGATTTCCTTTTTCTTCACTTAATATTTCATCTAAAACTTCTTCATTTAATTTATTTTGTTCTTCTAACTTTCTGATTTCAATAGATTGAGCATGAGATGGAGTTGCTTGATTGTAATCTATGGCATCTGCTACTAATTGTTGATTAGTTGTTGATAAAAAAGACAATTCTACAGCTGGTTTTATACCTATTGTTAATGGTTCATTTCTATTAAGAACAGTTTTATCTACATACTCTAATAACTCTGGAATCAAATAAGTAAGTCTAATATACCTTTTTATATTCGTAGCACTTTCTCCAAATTCTAAACCTATTTTTTCCACAGTATTTAACTTTAGCTCCTGAGGATCCAAAGTATCAATTTTTTTACCTTGATGTTTCATTGCCTCTAATTTCATCTTGTAAGCAAATGCTTTTTCACTTGGTAAAACTAATTCTCTTTGCAAATTAGAATCTACCATTTCAATAATAGCTTGATCATTAGTTAATTCCTTAACTACAGCAGGTATTGTTTTCTCATTATTTTGCTTCATAGCTAACAATCTTCTATGTCCAGAAATCATTTCATATCTACCATCTTCTTTTTTTCTCAAAACTACTGGATTTAATAATCCATTATTTTTAATACTTTGCCTTAATTCAAAAAAGCTTAAATCCTCATTTACTTTAAACGGATGATTCTTAAAACTATCTATTAAAGAAATATCTATATCTTTTATTTGAATTTGATTCTTTGCCATAAGTTCCTCCTTTCTATTTTTGCCAACAAAAAAACACCATTTAAGGTGCTAACATTTTTTATTTTGTTTCAATTTGTTTTTTTATAGCATTATATCTATTGTGCCACCATATTGCATTATCATTTGCCTCATTAATTTCTGCCTGTAAATTTAAAATGTAATCTAAAAATTCATAACATTCATCATGTTCTAAATAAAAATCACAATCTACCTTCACACACCTTTTTAGTTCTTCTAAAATTTCTAATTGCCTCTTTGCATATAAGTCCATTTCATCAATATCAGATTCTGTTGTTCTTTCTTTCTCATATAATTCATAATAATTAAATTTACATTTTTTCCAAATATCTTCAATTTCATATTCTATTTCATCTAAATCCATACATTCTATTGCATATATTTTAGTAACCCAAAATTTATCTTTTTGTGTTACTAAAATAAATTCATAACTGTAACTATCATTTAATTCATATTCATATACATCAATATAATATTTGACTCCATTATTATCTTTGATTTTCTTTTGAAAAAATCTATTTGCATATTGCTCTGTTTTTGGAACATCTGATTCCTTATATCCCGCATTTATCAATACTTTATCTGTCATAAATATCTTCCTCCTAGATTATTTATTGTTTTTATAAACAATATCTGAAAATTCAAAAATTTTTTTACAACTATGACAAGCTATTGCAGTTATATCACATCCAATTATTGATTCTCCATCTCCTTTTATTAAGGATATACTAAGTGACTTACAAATTGGACATTTTATACTATTTTGAGATAGTATCTCACTTTGCTTTAAATTACTTTTTATGATTTCAAAGTCTTCCATTGTAATTTTAGCTAATTTTCTTATATAAGATAATTCAATATAATCATTAGGTTTTCCAATTCTTTTCATATATTCAGTCCCACCATCTACAGCTACCGATTTACAACTACAATATTTTAAATCATTAACATCAGTGGATTCTATAATATCTCCACATTTTTTACATTGAATTTTATTAGGCTGAATTTTATATACTTTTTCTTCCATAGGTCCTCCTATATCTATATTATATATAATTATTTATTTATTGAATAATGTGCAAAATAAAAACCAGCTAATATAAACTGATTTATCTTAATATTGGTCAATCACATATGCAAGAGAACCTCCCACCCCCAGCATTTATGTGATTACTAATAACTATAACATCTGAATCTTTACCAAATGCATTCAATATTCTTCTTGTTCTCTCACTTGGACTTAAAGTCTCATCAGTTGATCTCGTCATATAAACAGGTATACCTAATCTCTTAAATTCATCATACATAGCCTTACTTATATCTAAAGTCATATTCTTTTCAACAATTCCATTGCCAGAAGCTCCACCGTCAGTACCTCCATGTCCTGGATCTATTACTACTCTTAAAGCCATATAAATCACCTCTAGTGTAGTATATGAAAAAAAGAACACAAGCGTTCTTTTTAGTTAGGAGCATTAGAACACAATCAACGCTAATGCAAAAATTGACTAGGCTAAATGAAGTAAATAATAAATTTTATTTATGAATCATATCTCATATATAAACTAAATTTTAAAATATTGACTTAAGAGTATAAAAATATTCTATTACTGGAAAAAATTTTATTTCATTTCCAAGGGAAATATTTCTATATAATATTCTGTAAAGACATTATTTATAATAAGTCTAGATAAAATTTTTACTATTACCATATTTAGTTTTTTCTCTTGAAATATTCTATTAATTTATGAAATTTGAATCTATAAAAATTAGTTCCTGAATATCCATCATCAATATATTCTTCGGTTAAAATATAATTATTAGCTTTTAAATAAGATGTTAATATATTTCTTTGATTAACAACGCTCTCATTATCTGATTCATATTTTTTGTCAGAATCTTCTTGAGACAATCTTATATATATTCCCACTTTATAACTAGTAGAACTAACTAAATTATTATACATATTTCTCCTATCTATTTAGTTCATATAAAATATTCTCCAAGACATAATATATATAACATATTTTTAGAATAATTCAAACTCACTATTAAAAATATCAAATATTTTTAATAAATAATTATATATAATATCACTAAAAGCATTATTATATTTTATATATACAAAATCAAATTTCAAAAAAACACCATATTACACAGCAAAATTCATTAGACTGTTGTGTAAAACTATACTGGCAATATAACATTTGCTTATAGTTTACTCTTAATAATAATTACATCATCTTTAAGATTGCAATCTTTCATGTTTTTAATAACCTTATCTTGACATTCTGGACTCCAATATATTTTAAGATGGTCTTTAGATCTAGTAATAGCAGTATAAAAGATATTCTTAGTAATCAATTCTTCTGACTCATCACATATTATTATCTTTACAGAATCAAATTCTAAACCTTGAGATTTATGAATAGAAGTTGCATATGACACAACAAATGGAACAACATATACTACATCATCATCTTTATCATCATCATCTTTCTTTAATACTCTTATTTCAATAATTGAACCATATTCATCTGTAGAGACAACTTTAATATTATTAACAAACGCATCTAAATTTGAAATATTTCTTTCAACAAATAATTCAAAAGTTATACTATTTTCGTCTTTTTCGATTCTTAATATCTTTCCCTTCAAATTATTATATAAAACATTCGAAAATCTTCTTACATCACTAAATATAATTGGGTCTCCAACTTTATAGGAATTGATTCCCCATTCAACCGAATCATTTTTATTTGTTCTCTGAAGATATCTATTAATATTATTAATGCCATAGGGACCATCATAATTCAAGCACAACACAATTTCCTCTTCTTTCCGATTCTCAAATATTGATTCACTTATTATTTCTGAATAAGCCTCGTCAATTGTTTTTTCGGTAATACCAGCATCTAAATTTCTCACTTTAGACCATAAATTCTTCAAGCCATTGTTTGTAGTCCTAAAATTTTCTGTTAATTCATACGAATTATCAACAATTAATTCTTTTGCAAATCTAAACCAATTACCAAATTCTATAGCTTCTATTTGATATATATCACCAACTAATAATAAACAATCATAATTATTTTTTTCTAACATTTGAAGCATTATACTATTTTCTACCATGCTACATTCATCGACAATAATTAAATCATATATATAACAGACGTTATTATCAATAAATTTATCAACGGTATAAAAATCATAATCATCTATTACTTCTTTACCAACTCTTATTTTTATATTATTAAGAGCAGCATTAGTTTTAGCCAGAAAAGCAATCTTTTTGCCATTAAATATTTTAGATATTATTTTAATCATTTCTGTTTTTCCAGTGCCTGCAGAACCATAAATTAGTCCTACTTTTGAATTAACATACAATTTCTCAGAAATATCTTTTTTAATATTATCAGTAAAATCATAATCATTAAAAATAGCAAACACATCATACATATTTTTATAGTCATCATATTTTTCTTTAGTTTTATTTTTTAAAATATCTATAATTTTTATAGTACTTTCCTCACAACCTCTTATATAAACCTTATTTCCAATTGTTTCTAAATATCTTTCTGAATGTTTATAATAAACTCGTTTATTAAATTCCTTTATTAATTTTTTACCTTCTTCCTCACTATATCCTAATTCTTTAAAAGAAAAGTAAATCCTATTAGTTGAATCACATAAATCTTTTATCTTTCTTCCAAAAAACTCATATTCTCTGTTTTCAGGATCAATGATTTCTAATAAATCAGATATAGATATTTTATGACCATTCAATGCCGATGCATATGGCATAGTTTCAAAAACATTACATCCATATTGCAAATATAAATTTGATAATATATAACATTGTTTATCACATATTTGATCAATTACAACTGAATTTCTTAGCATATGTATTAAATATTTTAAAACATTATGACCTGGTTTATTATTAATAGTAATATTTCTTATCATTTCAAATAATTCAAACAAATTATGAGTATTATAAACAGATGATTCTTGCCTAATTATTTCAAATTCCTCATCATTTAAATTGATAATATTGTTTAAGGTCCAACAATTATTTTTTAATAATTGCATAAAATAATCATACTCATTAGCACGATAAGATACTCTTTTATTAATACCAAATATCCTATATAAACTATTAATTTCTGCAGGTTTGATAAAAATTTCATAATTATTAATTATCTTAATTTCAACCTCTGATTTAAATGATTTTATATTTTTCTTTACATATCCAACTTTAATTGCATAATTATCTGGAATTCTAATTGGAGAATAAAAAATAATTCTATTAAATTTATTAATATAGTCAGTAGCAGGTGTTAATGTTAATTCATAAAACACTCTATCATCTATTGCTATTGGCTTGTTTTTTTTTATATAATATGTATTCCCAAATACTCTCTCATTATTATCAAATTTAACTTGTATTAATTTATCATATATTTCTTTATAGTAATCATATAATGATGGATCTATTTTAAATATTGGGAATTTATACAAATTAGTTAGTATTTTTTCTCTAAATATAACAAAGTAATGTCTTTTTAAATCAATAAGATATTCTTGATACTTAACCATTAATCTAATTGATCCATCTTCATTATAACTATTATGTGATGGTCCTATTTCTAATAATGCATGAAATTTTTTCAATATTTCATGCTTATGTAAAGATTTAATATATTTTATAGCTAATCCATTATTTTCATGATTATATTCTACATAGCATTTTTTATTCTCAATTACATACACTTTAAATGCTATATATTCTACCAAATCTCTTAAACTTTTTATAATATTCTGAGACATATAGCCCCTATTATCAACCGAGTCATCTATATTTTTTTCTATTTTTTCATTTAAATCATTTATTTTACGATTAATAAAATTTAAACTTTCGTCCATAATAATTCTCCCAACAGTAAATAATTACACATATTATACCATAATAAGTTGTCAAACTATAATACTATTTTTAATAAACAAAAATACAAGTTTTTCGAATTGATCATTATAACTCATTTATTATCAATTTAACTCCACCAATACCACATAATAAAAGATCTATACGACTCATTAAATAACTTTTTATATTATATTAACGGATTTATTTCCAAATTTTGAGTAATTAATCTATAAGCTTCATCTAAGGTCATATACTGTGCCTTTATTTGCTCAGCAAATAACAAAAGATTTACAACATTCATTGCTCCTCCATTAACTTTAGTAGTTTGAGCAATATTATTAAGTTTTTCTTCAAATTGACCATTAAATTCACTTGATACAAATAGAAAACTAAATCTTTTCAAATATTCAGGAAAGTTTGCCCACCATTCGTTAGGATTAATCTTTTTGTCTCTTTTATTATTTTCGTCGACATACCTTCTCATTTCATCAGCTTGGGAAATTGGTAAAGAATAACCTTTGGAATAAGCTTTTGTATCTATAATAGTTCCATAATTACTTTTTAGAGAATCAGTATATATAATGCCATCTGGTTTTCTTCCACCGCCTAAATGTAATTAGATTAACTCTAAATTCTATTTCACCATGTTTAACATGTATATGTGGTTCATGATGGATATCCTTTTCATTCAAATGAAAGAAAAAGTGAATTCCCCGGTTATATCCAACGTCGCCGCCAATTGGAGGATCAATCATTATTTTATATCTTTTTTTCCCAAAATCAAATTGCTTTTTTAATTTTTTTATAGAATAATCATAGTATTTATCTTCTAATCTTTCATCAAAAAGCTTATATAGTTTAGGAAAATAATTTTCCCATAATATTTTACTCAATCCCTCAAAATAAACAGAGTGATTATCTTCTCCATATACTCCAAACATGATTTTTGAAAAAATATCATTTAAAGTTTCATAATCATAATATTCTATATCAACACTTTTAATATTCTCTATTATGTGATCATTCTTATAAAAATAAATAATTACTTTAAATTTTAAATACTGCATAAATATTCTCCTTTTGACTATTTTTAATTAGCAAATCCAATCATAATTTCAGAAAACTATGAACAGTTATACAAGCCAAATCTTAATCACAAAATATGTGTCACTGCCTCCATCACTTGCTACATTTGTATAAGTGACTTCTTACTCCAACTTTATAGCATAGAGTATCAAATATTGATTCTGTCTCCAAGTCTTATAAGTTCTCACACATAATTAAATTATATTTCTCAATCACACATAAAAATAACTCATATATTACTTATTTCTGCTTTAAATATTTCTACATCAACCATAATTTTCTTATTAAAATCATCATAATCTATTATAAAGAAATTAGGTTTATCATTGCCTATATTATAAACTCGATAAATATAGTAATTTTCTTTAAGATTATCCATTTGTTCTTTTTCGTTTTTACTTATAAAAAAGGGACTATTAGCACTACCATCTGTGGTTTTTACCTCAATATAAATTTTTCTAATATTTCCTTCTTTATCTATATCAAATGATTCAATATCATATCCCTTAGAATCATCAATATTAGCTATCCATTTAACATCATGAGCTAAATCATCACGTCCAATTTTTCTTAATCTATCCCTCTCATAATCTAAGACAAGCATCTCACCAGCTACTCCTGTTTCAATACTCTTTTTAGCTTTCTTTATATAATCAATTTTTCTAACTCGCTTATCACTAATTCTAGTTTCTGTTCTTTTCTTGCGTCCAGAAGGGAAATCAACTCTTTCCAATGTTCTTACAATAGCACTATCTTCTCCACTAGACTCTATTAATTGTTTTTCTATCTCTTGTCGCTCTTCTTCGTCTATTACATATGTATCAAAATTATTTACAATATCATCAACCAATTGATCATAATCTACCTCAGAATAGCTATCAGCTAATTGTTTATAAATATTTTTCATTAGAGTTAAATCATTTAATAACTCTTCTTCAGTATAATTATTTTTATCATAATACTTAGAAATAATGGTTGAAACTTCATAACCACATGCTAAATCTCCATCGCCACTTAAAGCAATTCTATCCAAAGGAAAATCATAACAATTAATTAAAGTCTGAAAATATCTTGATACTCTAAAAGCATAATCATACTTATTTCTTTTATATTTCTTAAATGCCGTATAGCCTTGCGTCAAAGTTAAATAAAATCCAGACATATCTTTTTTAAATAAATATCCAATATAAAATCCTCTGCTAGCAGAATTAGTAATTCTTTTATCGAAAATGCACGCCCATGGGATAAAACTTCTATTTCCATTTCCTACAGAAGCTTTTATCTTATAATTTTCTTTAGGAAAAATATTATACAAATACTCTGGAAGCTCATTTATAAATTTTTCGTGGTATTTTGCATCAGCATTTATCTTTTTTGAATCATCTAATAAATACTCATTTAATAAAACATCAAATTTTTCCTTCATAATATTACATACTCCTTACGTATTCAGCGAGAGGTATATCCGCTGGAGCTAATTTATAAGACAAAATATCTTTTTTATCTATCCATTTATATTCCGAATGAGCATGTAAGGAAAAATCACCGCTTTCATACTCACATTTATATAATCTAAGATCTATCGTTTTAGTAGGATATTCACATATATTATTAATTAAAAATTTCTTAGCAATTATTTTTAATTCAAATTCTTCCAGTATTTCTCTTTCGATAGCTTGAATCTCATCTTCTTCATTTTCCACTTTACCTCCAGGAAACTCCCAGTATCCAATCAAATCAGAATCCCCAGTAGATCTCCTTGCTATCAAAACTTTATCATCTTTTTCTATTAATGCTGCAACTACTTTTATCACTACTAATCACCAATTAAATTATAACATTTTTAACAAAATAAGTATATCAATACCACAAAATATTACCTACGAAATCAGAAGCAGCTTAAGAGAAAAATAATAAAATAATATTAAAGAGATTTAGTATTACCAATTAGAGAAAATCTCATTTTTTACATTTATCAAAATCCTTTATATTTCTAGTGTAAAAACATTAGAATAATTTACACATTTAATAGCCTGCATCCAATATTTCCTTAATATCCTCGTTTATTTCATACTCCTGATCAAAAAAATTATATCTTCCATTCTCAGCTATTAAAAATAATTTTTCTTTTGCTCGTGAACAAATTACAAACAATAATCTTTTAGAGTCTTCTCGAGCAGTACCACGATTAATAGACTGCCAATGGGGTATAAGTCCTTCAAGAAGGCCAAAAGCTATGACAGCTCTATATTCCTCTCCCTTGACACTATGTGCAGTAGATATAACTATTCCCTCCTTACTACGTAAAGTTCGTTCAAGAGCTAATCTATCATCTTCTAAGCCAAATTTTTCATAAGTATCTATTCTTGATTCTGTTTCTTCCATAAATTCATCTATTTTACTTTGAAAAATATTTATAACTCCAAGTAAGTTAAAAAATTATATAGACTATTTTTTAAATAATCTGTTCCTATAACATCGCATGTTCTGCTATTTAAAATTAATTTCAAAAATTCATAATTATCAATATCAGGATTTATACAATATTCATCAGATAATTGTTTTCGAATTTCTCCTACTATAAATAGAATTCTAGTTTTGTTAACAAAAGAATATTTTGTTAATAAGAGCTTGCACAATTTGTAAATTATATTATTTTCATCCTTCTTTAACGGTAGAACACTGGGAGCATCAAACTTATTATTGGGTAATTCTCGTCTCAATTGGTTAGAAAAATTATATAAATAAGTCCACTGGGGAGCTAAAATACATATTTCTTCATCTTGAATTCCTTCTTTATTTAAATCAATTATTAAATCTCGCACCTTAGAAACCAAATCATCTTTATGCAAGGTATCTATAATACTAATTTCCGGATTTTTATAATCTGCAACTCCAGACTTCATATCAAAATCATATAAAGCAAATCTTCTATAGAAATCTATAACATCTTGATGACTGCGAAAACAACAGTCAAGCTGTTTTTGTGTAAAAGTGGTTTCAAATAAAGATTCTAATTCAGTCTTACTTTTTACTACTCCGCCCATGCTTGTATATATAGCCTGGTTTGGATCGCCTACTATAAATATTTTAATTTTTTTTCTTTTTTTGCATATCAAACTTAATATTTGATACTGTAATTCTTGTGTATCTTGATATTCATCTATACACAATACAGAAATTAAGCTAGCTAACTGGTTTGAAATCATATTGTTATTATTTAATATTTTATACGTTTCATACAATATATAATTAAAATCTATCATTCGCATATCTAATAATTCTTTATAATATTCTTCAACATAAGATGAATTATATTTTTCCTTAACTTTGCCAAAGACATCCAAGGTGTAATCAATATAATTGTCATTTTTCAATCCATATTTTGTTAATAATTTTTCTTTTAAATCCTTTGAATCCTTTTCTCCTATGATAGTAAATGGTCTAGATAATGTTTCAGAAAATCTGCTATATTTTCTAATAACAAAATCCAAGCAAAATTTGTGAATTGTTCCAATCCAAATATTATTCGGTATGGTTCCCAATTGATTAAATATTCTTTCTCTCATTTCATCAACAGCTCTATTAGTATAAGTTATAGCAACTATTAATCTGGAGTCATTTTCATCATATTCATAAAGAATTTTATTTGTCAAAGTTCTTGTCTTTCCACTTCCAGGAATTGCAATTAACAGAACATTACTTGGTTCTTCAATAGCCTCAGTTTGCTTTTTACTTAATTTTTGAAGCAAATACTTATTATGCATCTCTCAACTCCTTGATATATAAAATAAAGTCATCCGTAATATTTTCTTCATCAATTCCAACGCTTTCGCAATACAATAAGACGATTTGATTATAAACATTTTTATCATATATATCAGACGGAAAGAAGTTTTTCAAAGAATCTTTTATATACTCTGGAATTTTAAATTCATCAATAAATTTTTTTCCTTTTTCTCGCAACCATTCTATAAAATCTAAAGCAAGCCATCCCTTACCTAAACGTTCTGCAACCAAAAGTATTCTTTTGTATCTCTCTTTCATATCTACACTAGTTTCAAATTTCTCATATATTTTCTCATCCTTATACACATTTCTGTCTTTTATATATTGCAAGAACATATTTAAATTATTTGAATATAATTCAATCTCAAATGTATAATCATTGGTATATATTTTTACATATTTATTATTTTTATGCATTTCAAATAGTGCATCTAAACGGTTTTTACTCAATTGTTCTGCTCTTTTTTCTTTACCATCAAAATCTTTATCTAAGTCCGTTAAAATAGAGCACTTTTTTCTTAATCTAGACTCATCAAAAATTTTTGATATTTTTTCAAAAAAACAATTATCCATAGGAATTAAGCTTATGCCATACGAATTCAAATCAAGGTTGTACTTAAGTTTCAATATGTTAGAAATAAAAATTAATTCAGCATCTCCTTCAACTAATATAATACTTTTTGAAAATAAAATTGGTAATCTCACCGAGTCCAGATATCTCTCCAAATACTTAACTTCCAATTCATCTAGACCATTTGAGGGATTATATATTTCACAACTTTTATTATCCTTTTTTCCAATAACTATCATAGAAGATATATTACATGACTCCGATATATGAACCGAATGCGTTGATAGCAATATTTGCGTGTTAGTCGTTTTCCTAATACCTGTGAAAAAAGTTTGCTGTAAGTGCTTATGTAAATGAGATTCTGGTTCTTCTATTATTAATATATTAAATAATTTTCTTGTGTGTCCTTTAGCATAAGTATTCTGAAGCATCTTTAAAGCAAAATATAAAACATTATTTTCGCCTAAACTTTTATTATATAAATCAATTGAATGATTATTTTCAATTCCTTTTAAAGAAAAATATTTAATAATATTACTTTTTTCCTCAGGTATCGAAACGTCCAAACGCATATTGCCAGAAAAAGAAGATCCTACTGTACTATTCATCATCAAATAAATATCATTAGCCAACTGAGTAAAATTATCTATTTTTCCCAATTTATCATTAATCAAATCAAAATTTGTTTTTATTGATTTCCATTCTAATTCATCTATTTCTTCTGCAACATTAGATAATATTTTTTCAAAAAAGTTACCTTCTTTTACGAGTTCCAAGTTTACATCTCTAATTGCAGGAATAAAGGTAACATTTATTAGTTTAGTTAAATCTGAATCTCCTTTATCTCCAATTAAGGCTGTATCCTCTTGAATATCATCGGGAGAAGGGAAAATACAATTCCAAAAATCGCCAACCATTTCATAATATTTATCATCATTTAAAAAGTCAAAAATAGATCCAACTGTTTTTTTTACCTCATAATCATTTTTTACGTCAATATCATTTATAAATTCTTCTATTATCTTCCTTTTAATATCCTTTTCCTCATTAGGAGAATTAATAAAATCACACGACAAATTATATAAAGTATTTCTTATTATCTTATTTGGTCTAAATATTAAAGAATAAGTGGCTGAATTATTTACATCAGGATTTAAAGCAACAGCCTCTGGGACATCATCTGTATTAGGAATGTCATTAAAAGTTGCGCTAATAATTATCCAATGTCCCTTAAAATCGGACAATTCATAAGAAAAATCATTTTCATCCAAACTATGTCTACTATACTTATCTAATAATTGTTTTATCGCATAAAACAAATTTGTCTTACCAACACCATTTTCACCAATGATTGTAGTTATGTCCTTTTTTATATCAATAGAACTTTTAAAAAAATTTCTATAGTTTCTAATTTTCAAATTACTAATGTACATATTACTTATTCCTCATCAAAGAATTAATTATTTGATAAATTATCAACGAATTCTTTCATTTCCTTAACTTTTGAATTATAATCATCTACCAGCTCAAATATTATATTAATAAGATTCTCTTCAGCTTCGCTTTTATCATTTAAAGTGTCATTTATCTCAATTTGTTTTGAAAGATTTTGATTTAACAAAAAGTTTATTAAACCGCTAAAATTTATTTCTTTATCAAAAGAATAGCTTTCAATTTCTGATTTTTCACTCATCAATATAACATTTTTTTCTTTTCTAATCAGTTCCATATTCATCATATCCTATAACATTTCCAAATTTTTTGTTTCTATTTGAAAAACTAGGACGACCTCCTTCTAAAATATTTATTAATTTTTCCTTATCTTCATACTTTTCTATCAAATAATTTGTATACTTTATGCCATCATTATTTTCTACATATATATAATTAAATGCGTCTCCATAAACAGCGACTGACGGATTATGTGTAACAAAAATCAATTGTTTTATTTGCTTTTTTTCTTTAATATTAGGAACCAAGTAATTGCTTATATAATCATTATCAATATTATCTTCTGGTTGATCTAAAATCAATATTTTTTCTTCTAAGTCAAATAACATATCTAAATATGCAACACTCATTGTTCCCGGAGAAGAATTTGTCAAATTTACTAAATTCTTGTTTTCTACATGTTTCTTTAAGTCATGCAACGTTTTAACGCTATTTTTATAATCTATAGCATCATTTTTTATCTCATAAAATTCCTTTTTAGGTTTAAATGCATCTCCGGCAAGATACTTTCGTAATTCATCAACTACAGTTTTGAAACTGCCATTTAACTTTTTGTTTGATTCTCCCTTAACATAATTATCTAAATCATACATAGAAGAACCTCTATATATGGTTTTCAATATTTTTTCTTCTATTTGATTTTTTAAATCACCCGGAATGTCGTAACAAGTTACAAATAAATATTTACCTTTTTTTGCTATTTCTACAGGAGGATTATCAATACTAAAATTATTTACTAATTTTTTAAATTTTTCTAAATATAGCTGTATTAATAAATTTTCTTTTAATAAATTGACTGCATTACGAATATCTTTCATATTTTGATTAAAAGTAATTTGATTACTAGTTAAACCAGAATTAAACTCTTGAATTCTAGAATTATGCTTTTCCAATAAATCATTGTATTTAGAAATCAAAGCTAAATAATACATTTTATTATCATTAATTTCTTTTTGTTGTTTTTTTAATAGTGACACATCAAGTTTTAAATCTCTAATATTATCAATTAAGTCATCATATTCTCCTAATATTTTTTGAAAATTTGCTTTAGCCTTTATCTCATTAAGAAGATTATGAGTATTATAATTGAAATTACTAGTCTTTTTTATAGATAAAATATTAGAAGTCAAAGTTTTATAATCCAAATTATAGGGTTTAATATTTTCGCCAATTTTAACTATTTTATTTAAAACAGTCAAATCTAAACTTTTTATATCTAAAAAATAAGCAGAAATAGATTTTGGGGCCTTAGATGGATCTTCAAATATCTCCGTTATCTGAGCCTGTGTCAAAAATTCAACAGAATTTAAACTTCCCAAAGAAATATCAATATTTCCACGATTTTTTGCACAAATATCACTAATTTTCAAAGAAGAATATTTATTTATAGCCCCATCTTTTGCATCTTTTTCAGATAAATTTTTTAAAACAGATAGCAACAACGATTTGCCACTATTTCTCTTACCAACTATTGCATTTAAACCAGGAGAAAAAGAAATCGTGTTAAGAGATTCACCTATTTTAAAACTAACTTCTTTCAAAATGGTATCGGGAATTTCAATCACAGATTCAGTAGATTTAATAATTCTAGATTCTGGATCAAGAGTTGCCATCTCAAAAGCCGAAAAAGCATAATCTAAATTACCAAATATAAAATTATTAATCAGTGGATCATAAGGACTATTATTATGCCAATCAGAAAAAACAAAATAAGAAAAAAATGAGCCATATCTAAGAATATAATCATATATTATGTTCAATTCATCTGATAAAACTATTTTTGTATCTTTAATTTTTTCCAAAATTTTAGTTTCAATGTCCTCAATTTCTTCTTGAGTTTTTTCTTTTAATAATTCAGAATATTGCTTCGTCTTGAAAAAAAAGTTCTTTGCCCAATGATTATTACTACTATTTGTGAAATTGATTTTTACATCAAAAGCATTAAATATTTTATACATAGCATATTTATAAAATTCAGGAATATTACTTTTCGACATCTTATCAAACAAATGAGTGTCCAATAATCCACGACTCTTATCTCCGTGAGGAATTATAATCATCTTAGTTTTTAGTTCATAGAGGCTTCCTAAAATCTCGTCAAATCTTGGTTTAAGATTATTGCCATCAGAATCAACATATAACGATTTAACCGTTGTTTCTAATTTTTCTCTATCAACATCATCATCGAAATAAATACACACATGAATATAATTTTCCTTGCTTTCTTCTAAATCCACATAAACATCAAACTCAACACCATTAATTAATTTCATCGATAAATTATTATCAGATATGTACTTATCTAAAGAATCATAATAATCTTTCGAATAGTAATTATGGTCTGTAACACTAAAAATTTTTACGCCCTTACAAGAAATAGTATTTATAAATTCTTTGGCCGTCATCTTTCTCACTTTTTTAGAATCACCCTTTTTGGTTATTGCTGAACAATGAGAATGCATATGCATATCTAATAGTAACCATTCCTGTTCCATAATTCACCTCTTAAAATCAACTTCATCTAATTTAAGACAAAGTTGTATTCACTCCTCCCATACCATCATAATAACTAGACACACTAGAATCAAACTTAAATACTCCACCATAACCAGACGAAGCATAAGTATATTTTCTACTATTAGCTAAACTAATAGATTTCTTAGCATGTTGATAACTTGCATATACTTTAGTTCCTTTAGGTACATTAAAATCTAAAGTAAAGACATATTTAGCATCTGTAGTAGGTAGCTTAAATGTAGATGATATTCCATTCTTAGTATTATTTTTTTCTACTGGAGAAAATGCACTATTAGAATATGCCATACTTGATCCTTCAGCTTCAAGTACATTTGCAGTAGGAGAATATACTCCAATAAGATCATAACTTCTTACATTTGCTATGGTTAACCAAGATGCTTGAAATGACGCATAACATCTACTTGTACAAACATAAGATAATAGTAATTTTTTACTTGCCGACTGATATGTAACATCAGTTAAAGTTTGAATACCATTATTTTCATTGTACACAACTTTTTTTACTTTTTCTAACATAACACCCGCTTCTTTTAATCTTTGATAATTATCTACTGTCATAAATTTTTGATAACCATCATAGTAAAATTCACTAACAAAATCATATTCGCTTTTAGTAAATCTTACACCATTATCATTTTCATAATAAATTTCTTCATTTTCCAATGCTTTTACACTGAAACTAAAGAAACTAACTATTAGCAAAACACCCCATATTAATCTTTTCATTTTTTTAGTCATAGTACTTCCTCATTTCTAAATACACTATAACACACAAAATAAAAGAGGAGGTAATACATTTTATGTACACCTCCTCTAATTGTTTTTTTCAATTATATAATCTAAAACTTTTTTGAATTTTTCATAATGAACATTAAAGTTTTTGCAATCACCTTCAATACATTCGCCACTATGAATGCTTTTCATATATACACTTTTCCACTCATCATTAATATAATTTTCAAAAGAAAAGAAATTAACCTTATCAAAATTATAAATAAACTGATTCTTAAAACCACTTTCATTAAATATGATTTTTATACGATTTGAAAATATCAGAACATCATAGTCAACATTCTCATAAGTTATTATTTTTTCATCATTGCTTTTACTCAATATTTCTTTTACTTTTTGAATTTTTTCATCAAGAGAACTATTAGATAATTCTGTATTATTATCACTAACAGATTTTTCTATTTTTTTGTCCTTCTTTAGAAAGAAATCTATATTGGCATAATTTCTATCAAAAGTTAATTTATACTTTTCAACATCACTATTATAATAAACTATCTCAAAATACATATTATTTATAATCTTATCAAAGTTATTAAAATTAATATATTCCTCATATCCATAATAATCTATAAAATTGAATGAGGTTAACGTATTGCACTTAATTATATCTTTTCTTTCATCTTCCAACTCATAATAAATTGATACATTTTCAATATCGTCATCATTAATATTTGAATCAACATCTAAGTGAAAATAAATTCTATCTCTTGTCTTTGTTAACATACCATAAGTAATATTTAATTTATCTGTGTCCGTATGGATTGTATATACTTTAACTGAATTATAGAAATTATAAAAGAAATATCCCAAGAATAAAATTAACAATACCACGATAATATGTAATAATCTTTTTATATATCTAGATTTTTTCTGATGACTATTTAAAACTTCAAGTAATACTTCTTCTTTCTCTTCCTGATTATCTTCTGTAAATCTATGACCAGCAACTAATTCATCTAAAGATACATGAAATATCTCACTCAATAGAACTAAATTATTTGCTGAAACACCTGCTACACCAGATTCCCATCTACTAACAACCGAACTTGCTACAAATACCTTCTTAGCAAGTGCACCTTGTGATAAACCTTCTTTTTCTCTAAGCTCTTTTATAAAACTACCTATTCTTTTATTATCCATCTACTACATCACCTACTGCTAAAAAATATATAAAATTAATATCATAAATACCACCTATTAGGTGGTATTTCATATCATCTATTCATTTAATAATTTTTCATATTTCATTGCTAATTTAATTAAATAATTTTTCTTTTTTAATTTATCTAGCCATATATCTGGAATACTATCGTATCCATAAATTATTCCTGCCATAGATCCCGTAATTGCACCTATCGTATCTGTATCAACTCCAAGGTTAATTGATCCAATTATTGCTTGTTTAAAGTTCTCTGTATTTAATATTACCCATAAACTAGCTTCCAATGAATCTACAACAAATCCACTGCTATTTATCTCATCTAAAGAATACTCAGATATATCACTTTTTAAAATTCTATCAAACTCTTTAATTGTATCTTCTCTATAACTAGAATAATCTACTTGCTTTATCTCTTCATAGGCATCTATCTTATCTTTACCATCTAATAGACACATTACATATCTCACATAGATTAAACAAGCCATCTTACTTATCTCATGAGCATGTGTTAACGAAGACATATCATTAACTAAATTTATTATTTCATCATCACTTAGTTTTTTAAAATAGCAATAAAGGGCGATTGGTAGCATACGCATTAAAGACCCATTGCCATTACATTTTATATCTTCCATACCACATTCCAATGGTTCATATGAACCACTAGAATATTTAGCTAATGCATCAGAACAAGTTGCACCAACATCAAACATGGAACCTGTTGCTGTATATTTACCTACGGCAAACCAAGATAAGAAATTACTCATAATAGCTTTATAATTTATTTCTTTTTTTAACACGATGGCATCCATTGTTGCAATCGTCATCGAAGTATCATCTGACCAAGTTCCCTCAGGTTGATTATAAGTCCCATATCCTGTCATCATTGTAACTGGATTTTTAACTAAGATTTCTCTATCCGTATATTCAATAGGAACTCCCATCGCATCACCAATAGCAAATCCCAATAATCCATCTTTTATTTTACTCATTGTCTATCACTCCACAACATAAGTATTTCTAATACATCAATACGGACTTATTATACCATCTTACCATCACTTTATCCATAACAATTTTTAAATAGCACTAAAACTATTATTATATAAAAATAAAATTGAAGATTTTAATGAAATAGAAGGTGCAAAAAATATATTAGTGAAATCAATAACATACTTAAAAATCGCAATAGAGCATTTAAACAATCAGATGCAGAAGATACCTTGTGGTTAATTAAAAAATTTGACAATAAAGTAAAAATTACATTAAAATTAAATACACTTGATTCAAAATATTTCAAATATAAAAATACGATTATTCAAATGTAAATAATGAAACAAAACAGAATTGACTATTATTTGAAAAAAGGGAAGAATTATTGAAGAAAAAACAAAAATAAAGTATAATACTATTAGGAGAGGTGGAAAAATCTTGCGTCCACACACCTTTTGGGTCAAAAGAGATGAAGGAACAGCGAGTCCTTCCTCCTATTTATTTTTTATAAGTAGTAAATTGGGAATGAGTATGTCATTCCTTTTTTAGTAATTATAAGTAGCACTACGGTCTGTTATAATTATAAATCAACAAACAGACTTAGATTTTTTAATAATTAAAATTCCTAAATTACACAGGATCCTAAAACTTTCCTCCAAATATAAAAACATCACGATCAGTTATACAACTCCTAAATTACACAGGATCCTAAAACGCGTTTTTAATGCATA
>CAJTKV010000011.1:31185-53973 GCA_910577075.1 uncultured Bacilli bacterium | reverse complement strand
TTACTCATATGTCTTTTTCAATGCAACTTTGTTGCACTTCACATTTAAATTAACAGTAGCGGAATAATTTGCAAAAATTTAAAAAAAATGATAAAATACACTTCATTAAAAAGGGGTGTATTTTATGTTTGGAGATAATTTAATATACGGACAGACTGTAGTTCACACAGATGCTAAAACACGTCTTGTCTTGCCAGCGTTTACCAAGGCTAGTTCCAAAGACGAATTGCTCATTGTAAAAGATCCTAGGGGAATTAAAATAATGCCTCAGGACCAACTAGATAAAAAAGTCGCTAAATTGGAAGAGATATTTGATAGAGAGTTAGATGAAGAAAAAAGGGTCAAACTTGGCAATTTATTATTCAATATATATTCAAGCATATTAAAATCTTGTGTTTGTGATAATAATAAGCGTATAGTTCTTAAAGATATACTTAAGCCATCAGAAACTTATCTCGTTATTGGATGTCGCAAATCTATTTTGATACAGGATCATGAAACTAATGAAGTATCCGCCGAAAGTAAGATATTAGGAAAAGAATACAAGCCAAACTTATAATTTGGTTTTTTTTGTGCATACTATAACTGGTGGTAGTATGAAAAAAATGAAAATATTGTTATTGGGATTAGCAGTAATAAATCCCTTAAGTGTAAGTGCTTATTCGAATTATATTGTGGCAAGTGGTCAAAATATTGGCATTGAAATAAGTTCAAAAGGTCTAATGGTCGTAGGTTTTTATAAAATAGATGGAAAACTTAATAAAAATGACCTTAGTACGGGAGATTATATACGTGCAATAGAAGGGGTTGAAATATCGACTATAGATGAATTAGTAAGTAATATTGATAAATACCAAAAAGATGGAAAAGTAAAATTGACTATTGAACATGACGGCAAGACAAAAGATATTATCTTTAATCTAGTTGAAAGCAATGGCATATATAAGACGGGCCTTTATGTTAAGGATTCTATAAGTGGAATAGGAACGCTTACTTATATCGATCCAGAAACAAAAATCTATGGAGCTTTAGGTCATGAAATAATTGAAAGTAATTCTAATAAGCGCATAGAGGTCAAGGATGGATCAATATTTAAAAGTGAAGTATCAAGTATTGATCGTTCAACGGATGGAAATCCAGGGACGAAGAATGCCAAGTTTTATTCTGGCGTAACATATGGTGATGTAAATAAGAATACGATCCATGGAATATATGGCGAGTATACTAAAAATATTAATGATAAATTAGTAGAAGTAGGCAAGAAAGATGATTTAAAATTGGGAAAAGCTTTGATTCGTACAGTAATTGATGGAAACGAAGTTAAGGAGTATGAAATAAATATTACGAAAATAGATAAGAATACGGAGATAAAAAATATTTATTTTGAAATAACTGATAAAGAATTACTAGATGAATGTGGGGGAATTGTTCAAGGAATGAGTGGTTCGCCAATTTTACAGGATGGAAAAATCTATGGAGCTGTAACACATGTAGTCGTCGAAAATGTTAAAAAAGGATATGGCGTTTTCATAACAACTATGTTAGAAGAGGGAGAAAAGTAGCACTTTTTATGGTACTAAGAGAGAAAAACATATGATTGATTTATATGTTTTTTTTATTTTATCTAAGAGGCATTTATGGTATAATTAAGATACTAGGAGAGTGAAAACATGTTTAAAGTATTAACTCTAGAGGATATGCCTTTAATTATAAAATTTTTACGAGTAGCTAATAAGTTATCAGAAGATACGGTTAAAATGATTCAGGATCAAATTCATACAAACATGATTATAACAGCTAAAGTGGAAAAGGAAATAAGTTCGATGATCATTATCAATCTCATCAACAATAATTATTATGTCAGCAATTTTATTGGAGTGGAGAACACTATTGATGATTTGAAAGAATTAATAGGTTTTACTGTTGAGGTTATCACTCATGATGCTCGCGGTTTAAATATTATCTATGATAATTTCCCATATAGTGAAATTATGAATGAGGTATTTACAAGTAATGGGTTTAAATTTAATTATTTGAATATGTTAAAAGAGGCGATTCCTAATCAAGTGTATCGCACGAAATATAATTTAGTATTAAATGATAAGAATGAGGATGTTAGAGAATATATCTTTAGTCATCATGTAGAAACATTGAAGAGTTTTAATGAATATATGGGTGTTTCATCAGTATCCTTACCAAATATTGAAGATATCCATCTAGATAATATTAATATAGTAGTGGCAAGAGGAAAAGATAATAGGGTTTTAGGCGTAGCGAGATTTTCTCTGATAACGGATTCTATCTATATCAATAGCTTATATGCGGAAGATAGAGAAATATATATAGATTTAATTCACTTAATTGCCAATTTAACTAATAGAAGATTGGAAATTGGCTTATATCCAATAAGAAAAGAATTAATAGTTATATTAAAAGAATTGGGCTTTGTCGTTAATAATGCCGATTATTTTTATAAGATTAATTAGAGGTGTAAAATGAAATACAAAAGATCATATCACAATATAGCTATTTTTATTATAGTAGCAATGATTCTTTCTATGAGTGTCATATGTATTGAATTAATTGCCATTAAAATGGCGGGAAAAGAAGAAGATAAATATATCAAGAGTATAAAGGTAAATATTAATCGCAAGAAGAATACTTTTGATACATCGAATTTAGAATTTGAAAAAATAAGATTAGATGAAGATAAAAAGAGCATCAAAGATTTATGCGAACATGGATGTAATATTGAAAGTTCTATTGATAATCATAATTTTCAATATGTCATTCAAAAAGAAGAGGGAGAATATATTCTTAACGTCGTTTATGAATCGAGAATTTTATTATCCGATAAAAAATTGGGAAAATCTTTAGAAAAAGCCTATTTCAGTTTTTATCTAAATTCAATACTATTCTTTAATGAAATAGATGAAGGTATGTATAATTATGATTATGCAACGACGGTGAATTATGATGCTTCATTGGATGAATTTACCTCTCTTGGAAGTAATGAGTTAGAATTTAGTGAAAATGGTATAATTTATTATTATGATGTATGTCATAAGGAAAATGAGACAAGAGATAAATTGATAAAAGCTATCCGTATGCCTTATAGTTTGGATGCGAATATTATAGATACTATAGATAGTGAATTTAGTTGGTGTAAGAAGGAGAATAATTAATGGATACAAATATATTAACTAATAATGGAATCGATATAAATACAGGATTAGAACTCCTAGGAGATATGGAGATGTATAATGAGACATTGAATGACTTTATCAGTGAATCAGAAACGCGCATTCCCGATATCAAAAAATATTTTGAAGAAAAAGATATGCCCAATTATGCAATATTAGTTCATGCTATGAAAAGTGACTCAAAATATTTAGGATTTCAGCATTTAGCAGAACTTTCATATAATCATGAAATGGCAAGTAAAGAGAATAACATTGAGTATGTAACGGCAAATATTGAGGAATTATTGGGAGAAGCAGACCGTATAATTACCGTTGTTAAAGAATATTTGGGATTATAATAGAAAGTTTAGGAGGTATTTAGATTTACCTCCTATTAAAGTGAATAATAGTATGGTAAAATACTTAACTGAGGTGAAGTCATGAAAAAACTAATCATTATTAAATATGGAGAATTAACGACTAAAAAGGACAATATTAATTTTTTTATTAGTACTTTAAAAGAGAATATAAAAAATATGTTAAATGGCATGAGTGCAAATATTACCTATGATAAGGGGCGTATGTTTATCGATGCCGAAGAATCAGAATATGAAAATATTTTGAATAAATTAAAAAAAGTATTTGGCATTCATGAGATAACTTTAGGATATGAACTTGAAAATAATGATCTTGAGTTCATCAAAGAGACTCTCAAGGCTCTAATTGTCGATGAAGAATTTACTTCGTTTAAAGTGGAAACTAAGAGAAGTGATAAGACCTATCCAATTAACTCAATGGAAATAAGTCGCATTTTAGGTGGAGTTGTTTTAAAAAATAAAGAAGGCGTTCACGTAGATGTCCACAATCCCGAGGTTATTATAGATGTTGAGATAAGAAATAAACATAGTTATATATACTTTGAACGTATTCCCGGAATTGGAGGATATCCCGTGGGTTCTTTAGGTAAGGGACTTCTCATGCTCAGTGGTGGCATTGATTCACCAGTAGCAGGATATTTAGCCATGAAACGCGGAGTTCGCATTGAAGGACTTTATTTTGAATCTCCTCCACATACTAGTGAGGCAGCTAAAAATAAAGTTATAACTTTAGCAAAGACTCTTTCTGATTATTCGTGTTATATAAAACTTCATGTTATTAATTTTACGAAGATTCAAGAGACGATATTAAAAGAATGTCCACATGAGTACTTGATTACGATTATGCGTCGCATGATGTATCGCATTGCTGAACGTGTTGCAGATTGTCAAAATTGTAAGGTTTTAATAAATGGGGAATCAATTGGGCAAGTAGCAAGTCAAACACTTACGAGTATGAGTGCCATAAATGAAGTAGTACGCATGCCCGTGATACGTCCAGTAGCTTGTCTAGATAAAATCGATATTATAGATATAGCTAAAAAAATCGAGACATATGAAACATCGATATTGCCATTTGAGGATTGCTGTACAATTTTTGTCCCTGATCATCCCGTAATTAATCCCGATCGAAAACTATGTGAGGAATATGAAAGTCTATTCGACTATGAGAGTTTAATTGATGAGGCAATTAAAAATGCTACAGTAATAAAAGTTGAAAACAAGATTAGTGAAGAGCACAATAATGTCTTGTAAAAATAAGCAAATAATACTATAATTGATATAGTAGGTGAATGATATGAATATGAAGGTGGTTGTTATTTGGGGATTTGTCGTATTAGTATTTGCAGGATTGGGAATTTTTGGAATGTTAAATCAAGATATTCTAGAAACTCCACCAGATATAAATGCGCCATATGTTCCCAATGATAATGTTCAAGGAAAATCCATGGTTTGTTCTAGTACTCGTGATAATGGAAGTAGTTCTTATCGTTTTACGTTAGATGAAACCACTAATAATATAAAAAGTGTAAATATTAGTTATTCTGCAAGTAATGCCGATATTGATACATATACAGCGGCAACGAATTTAAATAATTCTATCGTTAATGGAGTAACTTTTACTCTATCGGGAACTTCTACGGATTTTGCCCTAATAATAACGGCTAATGTTGGAAGTATGGATACAGTTGCTTTAGAAAGTGTTTCAGCGGACTTGTCAAAATTAGGCATCATTATCGAGGGAGTAACGGATTATGAAACTTATAAGACAGCACTTGCATCAGCAGGGGCCTATACCTGTGATTAATATTTAAAAAAATGCCCATAATAATAATGGGTGATGAAATATTAAAACTAAGAGTTGCAAATTAAATCAAAGAGGCGCGTATCAAAAAATAAAAGAAGAATATAATAATGTATTCGGATTCAATATAAGTGATATTGAACATACAAGTGATCAAAATAAAACGGATTTATCACTAAATACCGTCAAAGAACGCATCAATGTAAAAAAAAGATAGTAGCTATCTTTTTTTTTTGATATAATTACTAAGAGGTGAAAGAAAAATGAAAATATTAACAATCAATGCTGGTAGTTCATCTTTAAAATTTAACTGTATTGAACTTCCTAGCGAAAAAGAATTAATAAGTGGCTATTTTGAAAAAATAGGACTAGGTGGAGGTTTTTATAGCATTAAAATCGATGGCAATAAAGTAAAACATGATGCTGAACTTAATAATCATTCTGATGCTGTAAAATATTTACAAGAGGAGTTATTTAAAAATAATATAATTTCTTCATTAGACGAAATAGATGGCGTAGGACATCGTTTAGTACATGGTGGAGATCGTTTTAAGGATTCTGTTCTTTTAACTGATGAAGTATTAAAGGAATGTGAAAAGTTTAATGATTTAGCACCACTTCACAATCCAGCAATGCTTGCTTGTATTGAGGCATTTAGAAGTGCTATGCCTTCAACGCCAATGGTTGGGGTATTTGATACATCATTCCATCAAAGTATTCCTGAGATAAACTTTTTATACTCAGTTCCATATTCATGGTATAAAGATTATGGCATTAGAAAATATGGTTTCCATGGTACAAGTCATAAGTATATAACTAAAAAGATGAAGGAAATACTAGGTAAGGAAAGTGTAAATATTATCAATTGCCATATTGGAAGTGGAAGTAGTGTATGCTGCATCAAGGATTCAAAGAGCTATGATACGACAATGGGATTTTCGCCAAACTCAGGATTGATGATGGGTACTCGCTCAGGTGATATCGATTACTCAATTATTCCATACTATATGAATAAAACGGGAAAAACTTTAACAGAAGTTGACAATATTCTAAATAAAGAAAGTGGTTTATTAGGTATATCTGAGAGATTTTCTGATCACCGTGATGTTGAAAATGGAATGTATGAAGAAAAGGATCCTAAATGTATATTAGCTAATGATATGTATGTCGATAGAATTGTTAGCTTTATCGCAAAGTATTATGTGGAATTAGATGGCAATGTCGATGCCTTAGTATTCACAGCTGGTTTAGGAGAAAATGCTCGTGAATTCCGCGAAAGTATTTTAAAACGCGTATCTTCATTGGGAATTGAAGTCGATGTTGAAAAGAATATGAATGTTGCAAGTTACAAAGATATCCATGAAGGTATTATCTCTACAGAAGCATCGCGTATTCCTGTATATGTAATCCCAACAAATGAAGAATTAATGATTGCCTTAGATACTTATGAAATAATAAATAACTAAGATAGAAAAGGGGGTTGAACATGAATTCAATCTTCAAACAAATATTAAAAAAAATAAAAGAGTATGATACGATTGTCATAGCTCGTCACGTAGGACCTGATCCCGATGCGATAGCAAGTCAATTGGCTTTAAAAGATATAATTGAATATAACTTTCCTCATAAGAAAGTGTATGCGGTAGGAACAGGAGTTTCAAGATTTAAATTCTTGGGAATATTGGATAAAGTTGATGAATCGACTTTAGAGCATGCTCTATTGATTATTACGGATGTTCCGCGTTTTGATCGCGTTGATGGGGCTTATAAGCCAAGGTATGATTTTACCATTAAAATAGATCATCATCCATGTGATGAAGTAATATGTGATTTGGAGTTAGTAGATGAGTCATCAAGCAGTGCTTGTCAATTGATTACCGAACTTGTCTATAAAACTAAACTTAAGATTAATAAGGATATAGCTAGTAAACTATATTTAGGAATAGTTGCCGATTCAGATCGCTTCTTGCTTTCCTATACTAGTGGTAAGACTTTAGAGTTATCATCTAAATTATTAAATGATTACGATCTTGATTTGATGGGACTTTATCAAAATTTATATGATCGAAGTATTAATGAACGACGTTTTGAAGCTTACATCATCAATAATTTAACAATAACCGAAAATGGCTTTGGCTATATTAAAATAACTGATGATGTTATAAAAAAATATGAAGTAGATTCTAGTACGGCCTCGAATATGGTCAATAACCTTAATTTTATTCGCGAACTTAAAGCATGGGCATTTTCATCTTTTGATGATAAAATGGGCTTATATAAGATAAACATCCGCAGTCGTGGGCTTGTCATTAATGATGTTGCCGAAGAATATAATGGAGGCGGACATAAATTTGCATCAGGGGCGCGTTTAAAGAGCGAAGAGGAAGTTGATCTATTATTTGAAGCATTGGATAAACGTTGCAAAGAGGATAAAGAAAACAACCAATAAATTATTGGCTGTTTTTTCTTTCGTATAAATAATAAGTTATGTTTCTATGCTCATATTTCTGTTTTTTGACGGCGATAATATCGTAATATTCTGTTAAAAGATTATATTTCTTTTTGGCGATAACATATTTAGGTCTTGTGTCACTTTTGATGTATTTTCTTTGAGCTTTGCGCATTTTGGGATAGTTTTCATTGGGAATATTGTTGCGCATAAAGTAGTAATATTGAGGTACTGTGTCAGTAGTCAAATAAAGACCAAAATCTAAACCATAATAATTAAGTAAAGTCTTCTCCTCACTTTGATTGATAATATCGGCAAATATAAATTGAGCATAATCACTTTTTTTCCATTTCATATATTTGGTATTATCCGAAGTTATCAGTAAAATTGTTAAGAATAGTAATCCTAGTATTGCCAAATGATAATTTTTAATTTTGATTTTTTTTCTATTTAATATATCGATAATATAAAGTATACCTATAATGGTAAAGGGAGTAAGAATATAACCGTAATAAAAATATGATGTTCCTCCGATAAAGGTCATTATGCCCGTGAATAGAAAGGCTAAAGTAAACCATATTTTAGCATTTTTTCTTCCCTTAAAGATATCCTTTTTATAGAGTATAATAAGGGGAATTAATATTAGGAATAGGTAAGGTATATTGCCAAATATGTTGCCAAGTAAGATATAAGTCATCTTCCATATTTTTAGTAAGAAACTAGTCTTTGAGGCATAAGAAGACATATTGACGAGTAAATAAATATTAAATAAATCACCAATGGCATGATTTAAGAAGAAATATATTAAACATGGAAGAGAAGCTAAAAGCATTCCCGCAATAAATACTAATCCATTTATGATAGCTGTCTTTAGATCCTTTTTAAATAGAGGAATTAGACATACTGTTGCCGCAAATATAAACCAGAATCCCAAAAGGGAATACTTAATCCAAAAAACAATACCAGCAATGATGCCATTAAGTAACAATATTCTTTTACTTATATTTTCCTCTTTTTTATCTTTTAAATATTTAATATAATAAAATAAACTTATGAACATTAATGGCAAGGTAAACTCTTCAGCGCTTCCTCCATGACCAAATGTAAAGACAAAGAAGGCAGAAAAACAATATATCAAGATTCCTAAAAAACTATATTTTTCATCTTTATAAAATAATTTGATTATTTTTCTTACAAAGATTAAATTAATAAACATTGCTAGCAATTCTAATAGATAAACGCCAATAAATGTCTTACTTGATATAAGCGTTGCTATGGCATAGATAAAATAGAGATATGGACCCTTTTGTTCAAATAAATCGCGATAGGGAACTATGCCATGCCAGATACTCTTACCAACAGTCATGAAGGCATTGGCATCCCACCAATCATTGAACTTAAAGAGAAAGGAATTTTTACTCATTAAAGTAATAAAAATAGCTCCTATTAAAAAAATTAATAGTAACTTTAAAATATTTTTCTTTTTCATTAAACTCGACCTCTATTTAAAGTATAGCAAAATTAAATCTATTAATAAAGTAAATTTTTTAGTATAATAGGGATAGGTGAGGCATATGAAAGATTTAAAAGTCGTCTTTATGGGAACGCCAGATTTTGCCGTTCCAGTATTAAAAGAGTTAATTGAAAATACTAATGTTGTATTAGTAGTAACAAAAGAGGATAAAGAGGTGGGAAGAAAGAGAGTCTTGACTCCTTCTCCGGTAGCGGTTTTGGCAGCTTCTAGGGGAATTGAAGTATTTAAACCCCATCGCTTGAAAAATGATTATCAAGTTATTTTAGACAAGGATCCAGATATTATCATCACTTGTGCTTATGGTCAAATTGTTCCAACAGCTATTCTTGAGTATCCGCCGCTTGGCTGTATCAATGTTCATGCTTCATTGCTTCCTAAGTATCGTGGAGCATCGCCAATAACAGCCGTTATTATGAATGGAGAAGAGAAAACGGGAATAACTATTATGTACATGGATGAGGGAATAGATACGGGAAATATTATTCATGCTTCGGAAATTTCCATTGAAAGTGCGGATACCTATGGGACATTGTCAGAGAAGTTAAGCGTCTTAGGAGCAGATTTACTTATGAAGACTTTGCCAAGCATTGTCGATGAGACCAATTTTTCTCTTGCCCAAGATGAAAGTGAAGCAACTTATGTGGGCATGTTAAAACGTGAAGATGAGCGCCTTGATTTTAATGATGCAGCGAAAAATATCGTCAATAAGATTAGAGCTTTAAATCCTGAACCACTTGCCAATATTTTAGTTGATGACGAGGAGTGGAAAATATTAAGCGCTGAGGTTGGTTCTACTAAGACGGGAGAAGTTGGCGTTATTAGTGAAGTTGGCAAGGATTACTTTAGCATAAACTGTCAAGATGGCTGTGTTAATATACGAGAGATAAAACCATCTGGCAAAAAGAATATGATGGTAAGAGATTTTTTTAATGGCTATAAGAAAGAAAATTTAATAAATAAAAAGGTGGGATAAAATGAAAAAGAGAAAAACAGAAGAGGAGAATAGACAAGAAAACTTTTTTGATGTCTTTATTCGCAATTGGAAAAATGTACCAGGATTTAGAAGTGTTATAAAATTAGGATTATATTTTATATTTATATTTATCTTTATCTTGGTTGTAAATGTTGCGGGAAATAAAACTGGTACGAAAAAGAACGTTGCAAATACCCATGTATCATCGACAACTAAAGCAGTTGAGACAATAACATATAAAGATGTCTTAGAAAATGTCGTAAAAAATAATAAAGATGTCTACATGGAGATAGAGATTAATGGTCAAAAAGCTGTCGTTGATGCCGTAAATAATGGAGAAAATATAACAGGTTATTATGAAACAGATAAATTAACTAAAAAGTTTAAGATTGAAAATAATGTTCTTTATGAGGTTACTTTAGATCATGAAATAGAAAATGATAAAATATTGAATGGTCTCAATATTGATTTTATTGTTCCAGCTAATATGATAGAAATCTTAAAAAATAATATTCCAACTAAAATGATAAATAATGAGAAAGTATTATATAATTATGATATAACTATTAACAATATTGCATATAAAGTAACAACGACAGTTAAAGAAAGCATTTTAACTAATATTGAAATAATTAGCGAGAAAGAAAAATATACTATTGTATATGAGTAGGTGAGTTTAATGAAAAAGTTTGTCAATTTTTTAACGCTGTTGCGCATAATAGCAACTCTTGTTTTGCCCATTATATGGCATATATTTGATTCGTGGACGATATTGATTTTTGTCTCTATTATTCTTTTGACAGACTTCTTTGATGGCTTCTTGGCGAGAACATTTCACGTTCAAAGTCTATTTGGAAGTATTGCTGACAGTGTAGCTGATAAAATATTTGGCATTGTTCTTTTACTTATTGTTGCTGGAATATTTCCAATATACTATTCTCTAGTGATCTTTGAAGCCATTATTGCAGGAATAAATATCTATGCAGCATTGAGGGGAGCAACAACAAAATCGACATTCCTTGGTAAGTTCAAAATGTGGTTACTAGGAATAAGCACGGTATTTGGCTTAGTAATTATGTTTGAGCATTCTTTAACTACTTATGATGTTCCACTTATAAATTCTATTATTGAAAATAAAGATGTCCTCTTGGTATCATCAGTTTTAATTACTAGTGGATCGGAACTTATGGTTGTCTTAGATTATTCGCGTCATATTATTAAAGAATTGAGAAGCGAAAAGCCTAAATTTAAATACCGTTTTAAAGATGATGAGCGATTGATGTATGTACTATTTGATACAGATTACTTTCTATCACATAAAGATTTACCATTATCAAAGCACTTATTGAAATAAGTGCTTATTGCATTTTTTTATATAATATGCAATAATATGCAGCAAAAGAGGGGGATATTATGCTAACTAAAACGAGATTAAAAACTAAAGAGATATTATATGAACTTAAAGAAAATGCCAAATCTATTGATTCGGGAAATATCATTGAAAGCGATGATATCTTAAAAATTATGGAAACAGGATTTAGCAAAATGGAATATTTTCATGTTATTGAGACAAGAGAAGCCATTGAGGCATGTATCGGGGAAGAACAAGAAGAAAAAAGTTTAGCATGCAAAAAAGCCTATGCTGAATATTCTTTATATGTTACCCTTATAGGGTATTTAGATAGTAAAATAGCTAGATTGAGAAGACTATATGAACAGCTTGTTAAGGAAAATAGTGATTATATAGCTATGCTTGCTGGTAAAGTAGCTACGGCGTGTAATTTTCGTAGGCGTGTGTTGAATGACTATCTAGGGGTTTTTGGCTACGAAGAAGAGGATTTTTTAGATGCCAATAATTTTTTAGAATCATCGGTAGAAAATATAATATTTAAAGCCCTTTTTGATACGGAAAATGTTTATGGAAACTTTAGCCAGTTAATCTCTATGGGGCATTCTAATATGCAAGATTTATTTTTAATAAGTGGCTTTATTCAGGCCTATTTAGAAGGATTTAAAAAAGCAGATAATTTCGATATTGATAGTATTATTTTCTTCTATCATAAGCGCAGGAAATCCTACATAAAATATAAAAATAAATGTGAAGGTGATAGGGACGAAGTAAAGAGTATTTTACAAAAGCAAAATAAGCCTTTACATTGATAATATAATTTGTTATAATTTATTTAGCAGGTTTAAGTGGGCAGAAATTCCCACTTTTGTTATTGTTTGGGAGGAATTTTATGGACCATATTTTAAAAAAGGTAAGAGAGATTATAGAAGAGCCAATGAAAAAAATGGATATCACCGTTGACAGTGTATCTTGGGAAGTTGAAGGCAAGTATAATTATTTAAAAATTATTCTTGATAAGGAATCAGGATTGGATATTGATACCATTGTTGAAGCAACAAATATAATTAATCCAATTCTAGATGAATATGATTTAATTGATGAAGAATATATCTTAGATATATCTAGTAAAGAAAGAGGTTAGTATTATGAATGGTAAAGAATTTATAAAAGCATTAAAAAATATTATTGAAGAAAAAAATATTGATGAAGATACAGTCTATGATGCTATGGAGCAAGGACTTATTACAGCTTATAAGAAAAATTATGATTCCAAGACAAATGTCAAAGTATTAATTGATCGTAAAAGTGGTGAATTTAGAGTAATTCGTTATTATGTCGTTGTCGATGAATATATTGAAGGTGATGAATCAACTGACGAAGAGGGAAATATAATCTATTTAGATCCAGAGATTAATGAAGATGCCCAATTATTACTTGAAGATGCCAGAAAAATGGTTCCAGATATCAATGTTGGTGAGACAATTGAAGAAGAAGTAACTCCTAAGGATTTCGGGCGTGTGGCTGCTTCAACTTGTAAACAAGTGGTTACGCAAAAGATTAGAGAAGCAGAGAGAAATTCTATAATTAATGAATTTGCTGATAAACAAGATGAGTTGATGGTTGGCGTTCTAGCAATGGAAGATAATCGCAATTACTATATTGATTTAGGTCGTACGAGAGGTATATTGCCAAAAACGGAAATGATTCCTGGAGAAACTGTTAAGATGGGTTCAAGCATTAAAGTATATATTTCCAAAGTGGAAGCTAATACTAAGGGACCTTTAGTATTATGTACAAGAAAACATTATGGTTTTGTAAAGCGTCTATTTGAGACAGAAATTCCCGAATTACAAGATGGTACATTGGAACTTCATGCGGTAGCTCGTGAAGCAGGTGTTCGCAGTAAAGTAGCTGTTTCTTCTACTAATGATCGCGTCGATGCCATTGGAACATGTATTGGTGAGAGAGGTTCAAGAATTGCCAGTATTTTAAGTGAATTGAATGGGGAAAAGGTGGACTTAGTCTTATGGAGTGAAGATAATGCAGAATATATCAAGAATGCCTTAAGTCCAGCTAAAGATGTCATCGTAAGTATTATCGATGATACTAAAACACGTGAAGCACTTGCCATTGTCAATGACGATAACTTGAGTTTAGCAATTGGCAAAAAGGGTATGAATATCCGCTTGGCAAGCAAATTAACAAAATTTAAAATTAACATCAAAACAATGCAACAAATTCAAGAAGAGGGAAATCAATAATGAAAAAGATTCCCATGCGTACTTGTGTAGTGACTAGAGAAAAATTGCCTAAAAATGAACTTATTCGTATTGTCAAAACGAATGATGGAATAATAATTGATGAAAGTGGCAAGGTAAATGGTCATGGATGCTATTTAAAAAAGGATGAAAATGTCATAAGAATGGCACAATCTAAGAAGATATTAAATCGCATTCTCGAAGCAGAAGTACCAGATTGTTTATTTGAAGATTTATTAAGTATATTAAAATAAAAGAAAGAGGTGGTACTCATGATGAGTGTTCAAGATTATGCAGAGGATATGAACTTTACTGTTCAAGATGTCCTAAATAAATGTAGAGAGTTAGGAATAAAGGTAAATAGTAAAGACGATAAACTAGATGATAATTCAATAGTTATGTTGGATAATTGTATGAATCTTATTAATAGTGATGCTGAACTTAACTTTGAAGAAACCGATGCTATAGATGATGTAGTAGAAGATTTAATGTTAGATGATAATATAAAATCTATTACAAAATCACATACTGTATCTAAAGAAAAGGTTAAGAAGAATAAAGAAGCAAATAGTCAAAGCAAAGAATATCTAAATAAAAAGAAACAGATGTATAAAAATAAAGAGAAGTTACAAAGTAATAAGAATGAAGAAATCGATACAACTATTGTTTTATATAAGGAGAACATGAGTGTTCAAGAGTTAGCAACCGCGATGAATGTCGATGGTGTTGAATTAGTTAAAAAGTTAGTATCTTTGGGATTAATGCTTAGTTTGACGCAACCTATTGATTTTGAAACGGCTGAAATTTTAGTAACTGATTATAATAAGACCTTAAAGAAACAAGAAACGCAAGATATCTCTAATTTTGAAAATTATGAGATTGTTGATAATGCTGAAGACTTAGTTTCACGTCCTCCAGTAATAACAATTATGGGACATGTCGATCATGGTAAGACAACACTTCTTGATTACATTAGAAATTCCCATGTTGTCGATGGCGAGGCCGGAGGAATTACGCAACATATAGGTGCTTATCAAATTGAATATAATGGCAACAAGTTGTCATTTATAGATACGCCAGGACATGCCGCTTTTACGGAGATGCGTGCACGCGGAGCAAGTGTAACGGATATTGTCATAATAATTGTCTCTGCGGAAGATGGAGTTATGCCACAGACGAAAGAGGCTGTTGATCATGCCTTAGCAGCAAATGTGCCAATAATAGTGGCAATCAATAAAATAGATAAACCAAATGCCAATCCAGATCGCATTATGACAGAGATGGTAGAGATAAACATTACTCCAGAGGAATGGGGTGGAACTATTCCATTTGTTCGCATTAGTGCTAAATCAGGAGAAGGTATTGATAAGTTATTAGAGACTATTTTGGCCATAGCTGAAGTTTCTGAATTAAAGGCTAATCCAAATAGATATGCAACGGGAACAGTAATTGAATCGCGTATTGATAAAAATATGGGAGGAGTTGCAAGTATCTTAATCCAAAATGGAACCCTTCGCTTGGGAGATCCAATCGTTGTTGGTGTTGCTCATGGTCGCGTCAGAACTTTAAAAGACGATTTAGGACGCGATATAGTTGAAGCTGGACCATCTACTCCTGTTGAGATAACGGGACTTTCTGATAATCCATCAGCTGGCGATAAATTCATGGCCTTTGAATCAGAACATGAGGCAAGAGATATTGCTGGAAAAAGGGCAATTCAAGCTAAAGAGAATAAAAATAAAAAACAAGCTTTGAGTTTAGATGAATTGTTTGCATCAATTCAATCCGGAATAAAGGAAATAAATGTCGTTTTAAAATGCGATGTTCGCGGATCAGAAGAAGCAGTTAAGAATTCTTTAGAGAAAATAGATGTCGAAGGTGTTAAAATTAAGGTCGTTAGAAGTGGTATAGGAACAATAACGGAAAGTGATGTAGTACTTGCCAATGCTTCAAATGCCATCGTTATTGGCTTTAATGTAGTACCTTCTAATAAGACAAAAGAAGTAGCTAAAGAGTACAATGTTGATATTCGCCTTTATACAATTATTTATAAAGTAGTTGAAGAGATGGAACAGGCTATGAAAGGTATGTTAGATCCAGAATACGAAGAGGTAGCACAGGGTTCATGTGAAGTTAGAAAATTATTCAAATTCTCTAAAGTGGGAACTATTGCCGGAGTTATGGTTACAAGTGGCGTTATGAAAAACGGTGCAAGTGTTCGCATTGTCCGCGATGGTGTCATTATCTATGAAGGTAAGATATCTTCAATTCAAAGAGAAAAAGATTCTGTTAAAGAAGTTAAGCACGGCTTTGAATGTGGTATAACTATTGAGGGATATAACGATATTAAAGAGGGCGATGTCTTCGAAACTTATGAGATGGTTGAGGTAAAAAGATGAGTGTAAAGATAGAGAGAATTTCTAGTGATGTAGCTCGTGAACTTTCTAGCATAATGTTACTAGAGGCAAAAGATGAGACTCTAAAACATGTTACTATTACAGGATGTGTTGTTACCAGTGATTTAGGTTTAGCACGCGTTTATTATACATACATGGGTGAAGAATCATTAGAAGCTGTTGCTGAAAATTTGGAAGTTGCAGCGCCATATTTAAGAACAGTGCTTGCCAGTCGTATCGAGTTGCGTCATACGCCTGAATTAAAATTTATATATGATGATTCAGTGGAATATGGTCAAAATATCGAAAGAATTATCAATAAAATACATGAAGAGGAAAAAGAGGATTAAACATCCTTTTTTTTGTGAAGAGATTGCTAATAAGTTATAACTTTGCTATAATGTTATGGAATAGAATGGTAGATGTAGAAGTATGAGATTAAAAAGACGAAATATAATATTTTTTACTATTGGATTTTTAGCTGTTGCCTTTGCTGCTATAACGACTACGCTTATTATTAATGGAGATTCGACCATTGCTACTAATGTTGGAGATTTTGGCATTTATCTTAGCAAAGCGTATTTAGATTCAAATGATATTTCTAAACATGCCATATCAACAGATGGTCAAAATCTTACTTTTGAAATAGAAAAATTGAAAAATTTACATGAACAGAGCAAATTGGAATATGAAGTTACTAATGCTAGTAAGCAATATGATGCCAAGGTAAGTATTGAATGTCAATATGATAATGTTGCCTTTTCCGATTCGGAAGTTAATCTAGATGATTATATTGATATTGATTATTTTTTAAGTGAAGATATTATACCGGCTCGCTCTTCGGCAAATGGATCGATAACTGTAACTTTAAAGAAATCAATTGTTCAAAATATAACAGTTGGCTTAAATTGTTCACTAGAATTTGATGCTCAGGAGAGGGATAGTTTGGGGAGCGAAGAATTTAATAAACCAGAAGATTATGAGTTTCAACGTTTTTTAGTCGATCAAGATGGATTTATATTACCAGATACAGCGTTAGTTGTTTTAGATTCGCAAAAGAAATACATTGTTACGAGCAAGGATGCCGAACTTCATTTTGACGACTTGGATATGGGATTTCACGATATTTATATAATCGAGAATAAAACACAAGATGAAATAAAGAAGATGACTAATGATGAAATCAAGAAAAATGCCTTAACAAGTGCACATTTTACTCAAAGTAGTAAATTAATAACTTTTACTAATGGCTACCAAATAGTTGATGAATTAGCCAAAAAGCCTTTTAAGATATTGTTTGATGCAATGGGTGGTGAGGTAATAGAAACAGAAAAAGATGTTCGCTATAGTGAAACCTATGGCGATTTACCAACTCCTTCTAAATTTGGTTTTAAGTTTCTCGGTTGGTTTTTTGATAAAGAGTATACTAAACCAATAAATCCGGAACAAAAGGTGTACATCAAAAAAGATACGGTACTATATGCCTCTTGGAAAGAGGTTTGCATTTATCCGGTCGGCAAAACTTGGGATTTTAATTATACGGGAAAAGGGGAAGAATTTATCGTACCTTGTAATGGAACTTATATGATTGAAATATATGGTGCTGGTGGAGATAATACGGCTGGCAGCGGAGGTAACTTGCAGGGAATAAATGGTCGTGGTCATTCGACAAGTGGAAGTAAAGCCTCTGGTATCGTGGAATTTCAAAAGAATTTACCAATTTACATTTATTTAGGGCAAAAAGAAGGCGCCTTTAATGGTGGCGGCAGTGGTGGTCGCACAATAGATAGTGTTGCAACTTCAACTCATGGATCAGGGGCAAGTGATGTAAGATTAATTAAGGCTAGCGAGAATAGTTGGTATGATACTAATCATTCATCATGGAATACGGATAAATCCTTATTATCGAGAATTATAACTGCCGGTGGGGGCGGCGGCGTAAAAGTAGGTGCTGGAAGAGCATTTAATGGCGCTACTCCATTAAGTTATTATCACAATACGACAGCAGATTTATATCAAGCTTATTCTCGTGATGGCGAAGGATCTAATGGACAATTAGGTTTGGGTAGTAGTGAGGTTACGGGAAGAAGCACTTTAAATGTTGGCGATATTGGCGATGCTGCTAGTGGAGGTGGCGGAGGAGGCTACTATGGTGGTAAGACTTCTGCCCAAAGCCGCAGTTATACTTATGATCAATTTTCGAGCATTATGGCAAGTACAGGAGGATCAGGTCGTGGATACGGAATTTATGGACGCAATGGCAATCGTCTAGGTGGATCCGAAGCACATTCTTATACTGGTACAAGTTATATTACAAGCGGGTATACTTATAATGGGCATACATATAGCTTTACGGATTCTAAGATGACACTGCAACAAAACAACGGTGATGGTCGTGCTAAAATCACCTTGATGTCCATAATTGAAGAAGATTAAAAAGATAAAACTCTAGACAAAGTGCTAGAGTTTTGATATCTTAAAAAAGGAAAAGAAAAAGTAGGTCATTCTTATGTATGATATTTATAAAGAATTAAATAAAATAATTGATTATATTGAAGAAAATATTTTAGAGGAAATTGATATTAACTATTTAAGTAGAATGTCGGGTTTAAATATCAATATGCTAAAAAATATTTTTACTTGTCTTGCGGGAATAAGTATAAGTGAGTATATTAGATACCGCCGTCTAAGTTTAGCTACTCATGATATTTTAAACGGCGAATCAATAACTGATGTTGCTTTAAAATACCACTATAGTTCACTTTCGTCTTTTACGCGTTCTTATAAAAATTTTTCTGATATAGCTCCCAAGGATATAAAGAATAATCATAATTTAAAGATGTTTAATAGAATAGTATTTCGTGAAAGTATTAACGATTATAATCTTGAATATAAAATTCAAAGTGTCGAATTTAATTTATATGGTGTAAGCAAGAGAATTCCTTTAGAGCAGAGTTACAAGTATGCAAAGGCATTTTGGGAAGAGGTTAAGAACATGATTCCCGAGTTTAATGAGAAAACACGTTATGGCTTTCTCTATTGTGATGAAGAAATTGCAGAATATTACTGTCTATTAGATGAGCCATTTGCCAATAGCAAAAAAAGACATATACCAAAGCAAAAGTATTTTATATATACTATTCCAAATGAATCCTCGCACTTTATTTCTAATAGTATTCGCAAAGGCATTAGTGAGTACATAAAATCATTAAACTATACTTATGTAGATATGCCAACAATGGAAATATATCGCGATAATGAAGTTGAAATATACATTCCCATAGCTTAACATAATTTGTTTAAAAAATGTTAAGTTTTTTATTGCAATATATATCATAATTAAAAGGGATGTATTATGATAAAAGAGTATTGCAATATATTAAAAAATTATTATTCGGTTATACATAAAGATAAGAAAAAATTATATCCATATTATGCTGGGTATATATGTAATATTATTGTGGAATTAATAATTCCCATATGTGTTGCCAATATAACGGAGAAGTTGACAGGTTCTTATTTTGTTGCCGCTATAGTTTGTGTTTTTCTCCTCCTTTTTTTGAATGTTTTAAATTCTTTACTGTCTTTTATCGACATGCATTTTTATGCCAAGTTTTTTAAAGCTAATTATATTTCATTATACAAGCAGGTAATAAACAAAATATATGATTTTGATGAAGAATATAAAAAGACATTTTCGACAGGAAAACTATTAAATAGTTTGACAAGTGATGTCGTCAATATTGGAGAAATGGCTGATAATATTTTGACCATTAGTTTAAATATTATTAAATGGTTTATAATACTTATCTATTTTTCAAAAATAAGTATTGTTTTAGCATTAGGTGTGATGTTGCTTAATGTAGTTTATATTACTCTTTCTAATTATTTAAATAATAAAAGTGTAAGTAATTATTTAGAACAGAGAAAACATAATGATTCTCTAATAAGTTTGATTAACCAAACTTTATTGGGATTAAAAGATGTTAAAACGATGAACTTTTCTAGTGACTTAAATAAAAAATATAATGCAATTTATAAAAAATGGGGACAAGCTTATTTTGATAAACGACGTTTTTATATTTATCGTGTGACATTTTTAAAAATTATGTTGGAACTTATCAAATGTGCAATTTATATTTATTGCATTATAGCGATTACTAAGGATAATATGAGTATTGGGACACTTTTGCTCATCATATCATATTACACCTCCTTCTTTTCGGCATCGAGTACGATCATGTCTTGTGCGGCAAGTATGAAAGAGGAAAATGTCTCTCTTGTCCGTATTAAAGAGATATTGGATTATGGGCAAAATATTCAATATGAAAATAAGATAATCAAAGATATAGAAGGCGTTATCGAATTTAGAAATGTTTCTTTTTCTTATAATGAGAAAAAACTCTTGAAGAATATTAGTTTTACAATCAATAGCAATAAAATAACGGCAATAATTGGGGAAAATGGTTCGGGTAAAACGACTATTTTAAATCTCATCTTAAGATTATATTTTCCCAGTAAGGGAAGTATTTATCTAGATAACAAAAATATCTTGAATATCAAGTTAGATTCATATTTAAATAATATATCTGTGCTTAATCAAGATACTTATCTTTTTAATTTAAGTATTCGCGATAATTTTAATTTAATAAATAAGGATAAAAGAGTGCAAGAGCGAATTTGTAAGCTTGTGGGTATTGATAAGTTTATCAAAAATTTACCTAAGGGTTATAATACTGTGATAAGTGAAAATTCAACAAATATAAGTGGTGGGCAAAAGAGATTATTATCCCTTGCTAGAACGCTTATGAAGGATTCGAAGATTCTTCTCTTTGATGAGATTACTTCTAGTTTAGATATGGATATAACTAAGCAAGTAATTAATGTCTTAAATAAATTGAAGGAAAATCATACGATAATTATCGTTACGCATAAGAAAGAATTAATGGATATAGCTGATGAAACTATTAAGCTTTGCAAATGATTTAATTATTTAGGTTAAAAAAGCAAGTCCTTTAAAAATAAAATCAATAACTTCTAATATTTGTGATAAAATAGAGGTAGTTAATGAGGGATAGTATGAACATGATTGTAATTGGAAACATAATTGGCTTTGTTGGATCAATGTTTATGGTTATTGGTGGTTATTTAAAAAATAAGAATAATGCCATAATTGCGCAAACTATGCAACTATTTTTTCTATCAATAAGCAATTTAATTTTGGGAAGTGTTTCAGGATTTATCAATAATCTCATCAATTGTGTACGCAATGTTTTTAGTGTTAAAGATAAACTAACTATACCAATAAAATGGATAATCATAATTATTTCGATAATATTAACTGTTAAGTATAATAATTTAGGCTTAATAGGATATTTACCTTTGATAAATAATATAATATTCATAATATGCATGAATACTAAAAGTGATTTGAATTTTAAATTTTTGACAATATTTTATATGGCCTTATGGCTAATACATAATCTCTATATAAAAGCTTTTACTACTTCTATTTTTAATATTATTACGATTATTACTTGCATCATGGCAATAAAGAAAATAGTGAAAAATAAGAATAATTCTAAAAATAAGATAATTGTAGTAAATAAACAGTCAGGTTATACGTCACGAGATGTCGTCAATAAAATTGGGCATATTTTAAAGACTAAAAAAATTGGACATACGGGAACACTAGATCCGCTTGCCACAGGGGTTTTAATTGTT
Source organism: uncultured Bacilli bacterium (assembly GCA_910577075.1). Classification (GTDB taxonomy): domain Bacteria; phylum Bacillota_I; class Bacilli_A; order RF39; family UBA660; genus CAG-582. Next base: position 31,925 of record CAJTKV010000011.1, on the reverse strand, counting down.
ACTGTTGGAAAATATACGAAGTTGAATGACTGTATTATGAGCACATACAAAGAATATATTGCAGAATTTCAATTTGGCTTATTAACGGATACATTAGATATTTCGGGAAAAGTGTTAAAACAAAATAAAAAGAAAATAAGTGAAAAGCAATTAGTTAAAGCTATAAATCATTTTAATAAGTCATATGAACAGGAAGTTCCCATTTTTTCATCGGTTAAAGTTAATGGTCGCAAATTATATGAATATGCGCGAAATAATGAAAGGATAGATTTGCCTAAAAGAATGGTTGATATTAAGGAATTAGAACTATTGGAATTTAAGGACAATATTGTGCGCATTAGATGCTTAGTGTCTAAGGGAACTTATATTAGGAGTTTGATAAGGGATATTGGCGAGTATTTAAATACCTATGCAACCATGACGAAATTGACGAGGACTAAACAGGGAAAGTTTTCCATTGAGGATGCTTTTACAATTGAAGATATTGAAAAAAATAAGTATAAATATTTATCTGTAGCAGATGTTTTGGATGTGGATGTAGTTGCTAATTATGAGGATATCGAAAAAATTCGCAATGGAGCTAAGATAACCTATGCTTCATCTAAAGAATATTTGTTGTTTAAAGAAAGAAATAGAGAAGTGGCTCTTTATAAGAAAGATAATGATATCTATAGAATGTTTATAATGTTAGAAGAGAGATGACTAAAAGTCATCTTTTTTTTGGCAAATAATGTCAAATT
>CAJTKV010000011.1:24260-31129 GCA_910577075.1 uncultured Bacilli bacterium | reverse complement strand
AAAAAAAAAAAAAATGGTATCTTAAAATTGGAGGGGAGATACCTTTGCGTGAAAAAAGGGAAAAATATTACAATTTTACTAGTGCTTTTAAATATTTTATTAATGCTTGACTCCGTTACAAAAAAAATTAATGACAGTCAAGAATTGTCGTATAAGAACTTTTTCAATAGAAAAAATAGCAGAATTAGAGATTTTATCAATTTAAATAGAAGTGAAGACAAACTTGTTATTTTAAATCAAGGAAATTATCAAAATAAAGGTGATATGCAAGAAATGTCCTATAATTATCAGGCTTTAAAGAATGGTCTTCTAATTATTAGATGGCATTCTCTAAATTACAAAGGGCGTTTAAGAATTTATATTAATGATACATTAGCATTTGACTTATCTGGTAAAACGGATATCATCTTTAAAGATTTTGAAGTTTTTAAAGGTGATAAAATTGAATGTATTTTCTATTATGGTCATATAGATTATTTTTTAAGTATGCTATTTTAGTGTCATAACTACAAGTTATACTAGAATATAAGAACAATATATTTTATTTATATTATCATCTCTCATATAATGGTAAACAGAAGAGGTGATATAGATGTTAATAGGAATTACGGGAGAAACTGGTAGTGGAAAGACAACGATGACAAATATCTTGAAAAGAAGATTGGGATATATCGTCATAGATGGAGATGAATTAGCGCATGATGTTTTAACGATAGAGAGATTTAATGAGGTAATGTCGTGGTTTGGCTATTCGCCATTTGAGTCTGTCAATCGCAAATTTTTAGGAGAATTATTATTTTCTAATGAAGAACTTATGCAAAGATATAATGATTTTATGTATCCACTTATTAAGGAAAAAATCGATGAGATAATGTCTAGCAGTGATAGTGAGGGTTTTATTGTCGATTGGAATTTTTTACCTTCGACTCCTTTGCTGAATGAGTGTGATATTACCATCCTGATGAAGTGCAATGAAAACTTGCGAAGAGAAAGAGTGAAAATGCGTGATGGCATTAATGATGCCTATTTTAATAAACGCAATAGAGCAGGCTTAAAGTATCAAGATGGTGATTATGATTACGTCTTCATCAATGAAGGAGAATATGCCCTAGAGGAAAGTGTCAGCAAGAGATTGGAGGGTGTCTTATGGAAATAAAAGTGTGTGGGTCAGTTGCTCCATATCCCCAAAAAGATAGTAATTGTTCAAGCTTTTTAATAACCGAGGATGATAACCGAGTTTTATTAGATTGTGGTCCAGGATCGACTAGTCAATTAGATGCGTATCGAGAATTAAGAAACCTAGCTATTATAATTTCACATTATCATCCCGATCACTACAGCGATATTTTTGCTTTAGCTAATGCGAGCTATGTCTATCACAATTTAGGATATCTCGATAAAGAATTAGATGTTTATTTGCCAAAACCAGATATGTTTAGAAAGCCAATACCAGGAGTGGATAAAGACGGATGGGGAACGTGCGATTATGTCGATGCGCCCATTGAGGATTATGATTTTATAAAGAATATGAAACATGAACACTATATGAAGTTTTTTGATTACCAAGATGAATCAAAAGTTGATATAGGCAATATGCATATAACTTTTAAAAGAACAAAGCATTCAATTATCACATATTCATCAAAAATTGAATCACCTAATGGCACTATCGTCTATTCAGCAGATACGGGATATAACGGGAATAATCTGGAGAGTTTTGCCAAGAATGCAGATGTTTTAATATGTGAGGCGTCCTTTTTAAGGGGACAAACGCGAAGTAGTGATTATCATTTATATGCGCATGAAGCAGGAAAAATTGCGGCTCAAGCAAATGTCAAAAATTTAATTATTTTTCATACTTGGCCAGAGATAGCAAAAGAAGAATACGTAAAAGAAGCTCAAGAATATTTTTCTAATACGTATGCCCTCGATGAGGGAGAAAAAATAATATTAGATAATAAAAAGGTTTTAATAAAAGAAAATAAGGAGGAAGTAAAATGACAAGAGTATTATATCCGGGAAGTTTTGATCCCTTTACAAACGGGCACTTGCATGTTATTCAAGTAAGTAGTGAGGCCTTTGATGAAGTAATAGTAAATATTGGTGTTAATTCTGAAAAAGTACGTCATTTTAATATTGATCTTATGAAGAGTGCTATGGAAGAAATATTTGAAGAAATGGGACTTATCAATGTCAAAGTTGTAATTTATGAAGGCGCTACGATAAACTTGGCTCGCGAAATGGATGCTGATTTTATCGTTCGTGGATTGCGGGACGCCAGCGATTTAATTCAGGAAGAGAGAAATGCCAATCTCAACTATAAACATGGAAATATTGATACCATCTATATACGTGCAGGAGAATATGGAAATATATCATCAAGTGTCGTAAGAGAATTATTAAAATTTGATATTCCAATTGATGACTATGTACCAAAGAGAATAAAAGAATTGATTTTTGAAAATAAATAATTCTTTTCGTATATTATTTTAGCAAAATCTATAGTATAATAGTAACCAATTAGATAAAGGAGATTATTATGGCTATTGATCAGAGTACAATAAGGAGAAATTTAGCATATATTGAACGCAATATGTATAGAGAAAATCTAACGCAGGAGGAAAAAGAAAAATTGGAAAGAATGGCACTTTTCTGTGTAAGAAATTCTTTACCTGATAATAATCGCGCTAATATTATCTTAGGAAGATTATATTATCAACAAGGAGACTATAGCGAATCACGTATACAATTTAATTATGCAAAAAATAAAAATCCCAATAAACCTAGTGTTTATTATGGATTATATAAGAATGATATTATGGAAGGAAATTGGCAAGAAGCTCTTGATAACCTTAATATCTATTTAGAAATGGTTGAAAATGATAAAAGAATAGACGGTTTTAATATCATAATAGCTCTTTTAAATTACTTGACTAATCAAAATGCCAATTTAGAAATACCTTTAGATATCTATTTGTCTCAAGAAATAAAGGATAAAAAATTAGAGGGTATGTACGAGGAATTAGTTGATGATATTGTGCAAGGTGCTTATCTTAAAGCTCTAGCTTTAGCGCGCTCTTGCGAAGAATATTCACGCTCTGTTAATAACTTTTTGGAATTTCGAACCCTTGAAAATATTTTATTAGCAGTACAAAGAAAAAATAAAGATGAACAAGCAAGAAATATTCAAACGTCTGCCAATTTGGCATTTGAACAAGGAGATTATGAAGATCTTTATAGTTATCTTGCTATTGATATCTATAATAAAATGCATCGCCTTGATTCTTTACGTTATATACCTGTACTTATTGAAAATGGTTATCACAAAGAAGTTAAGGAATTACTTGATCAAGTAGAATTTAAAGGTGGTAATTCGAAGAGTAAACCTATCTATCGCAAGATGATTCGCGAAAAAGAATTATTTGATATGTTTGATGATGAACAAAAAGAATATTATGAACAAGCTATTGAAGCAATTGAAAATGCTATTTTAGCTCGCAATTATGTAGATGTTTATGATATGGCCTCAGCAGCTTGTTATAAACTGGAGCATCCTATATTCCTCTATTATATAGGGCTAGCTTTGTTCTTTTGTGAAGAATATTATGCAGCACACCAATATTTTGTTGGATATAATCGTCGTGGCGGAAGCAAAGCTTTAGAATCAAGATATTTTATTGCTTGTTGCCATAAAAATTTAGATCAGAGAAAACAATTTAAAGAGAGAAAGAGAAACTATCGCCGCTATTGTTATTCGTTAAATAAAAAATATTGTAATGATTTCTTAAAATATTCGTATGAGCCTGTTCAAGTTAAGCCACATTGTAATTATGAAGAGGTAGGAAAAATTACTAATAATGAAGATTATCTCAAGATAAAAGAACTCTTAATGTTTGGAAAAACTAAGGAGGCCAATAAGAGAATTGAAGAACTTTTAAGGCAAAGAGACAAAAGTCCAGAGGATAAAAAAGTTTTGGATTATATTATGGCTAACAAAAAGATCCATAGGAATCAAAAAAAATAAGCATTTCGTATATATGCTTATTTTAATTTGTCATAAATAATGTCGATATCTACAAGTGGTTGTTGGGGCGAATAGATAGGTTTGATGTCAATGTAAAAGGCATTGTAAGGGTTATTAATGCCGTACTCACTAAATACTTGTATTCCACTTGGATTTAATTTATCGACAATTAAATTTTTTATAATCCGTAAAATGTTTGAAATATGCAATATGGTATTAGCATCTAATTCGTCAAAGTTATCAAAGTGTTTTTTAGTAGTTAATAAAAGTTCGCCATTAGTTAAAGCGTCTTTTTTCATATAAACTAAGACAATATCATCTTGTAAGATAATTTTATCATTTATAACATTCATATTATCACCTATGTTGATTATAGCATAAATTCGCTTGTGAATTTGACATTTTTTCATTTTTTTTATACAATATACGACAATTAAAAAGGGGGATATTTATGAAAATTGATAGAAAAGATGTCTATCGTGTTAGGGCAGGAGCCATTAATTCTATAAATAAATATGGTACAAAATTCGATACTGTAGAATTAAATGCGTATTTTTGCATTCCTGTACGCAATAGACATGGAAAAATTATTGCATTTAATGAATTGAAAACGGGTATGCCTTTAGTGAAGAGAGTGTATTTAAAAAATGAGTGTTGGGACGATGAACATGAAGATATGTATTATCCATATGCCTATGATAAGACGAGAGAGATGATGCAAGTAGGAGACATCGATGTTCAAATAGATCAAGATTATAATACAGAGGCTTTAAGAAGATATGCTAAATGGTCTAAAGAAAATATAACTGCTTCTCTAAATTGTTTGGAAAGAAATTCTATACAGTTGACATGTTCTGGTTATGATTCTAAACAGCCAATGGATTATTATAATAAAAAGTTATTCCTATGTTATTTGGATGATGATTTTATCATTATAAGTGCACGCCGCAATCCATTAGGTATTCTTACTGGTTATCGAGAGATAATCACTGGTAGAAAAGTAATTAGACATTCAGGAGATGAATACAGCGAATTTGACAATATTATTAATTTAAATCGTCAATTAATGGATCCGGATATTGAGCCAATTGATCGTTCTATTTTGGCAACCCGTGAATTAAGTGTTGCGGAATTTGAAGATTATATGGATTTAACACCGGAAGAAGTTGAAGCTAAAATAAGTAATTATTTGGCAAAATTAAGTCGTGAACGCGTTTTAGATTATGAACCAACTAAGTAAATAATAAACTTTTTTAACTTGCTAGCATAAGATGTTAGTAAGGAGTGGTGATATTTTGTTTAAAGAAATAGTTACGAAAGCAGTAATAGGGAAAGGAAAAAAGACAACTAAGGAAAGTCATACTGTCAAAACTAGTGATGTTATTGATAATGTCTTGGGTTGTTGGGTTATAAATCATACTTTCTCGGGAAATATAAATAATAACAATATTATTGTAAGTGGTAATTATGATATTAATATATGGTACTCATATGATAATAATACTAAGACAAATGTGCTTATTGAAAGATACCATTATGATGATGCAATGAATGTTAAGATTAAAGAAAATGCTAAATTAACACCAAATTCAGAAATAATTGTTAGAACGCTATCGCAACCTAGTGTTACGGATGTCTCAAATAATGATGGCGTAATTACTTTAACTGTCGAAAAGCAGATGGGAGTTGAGGTTGTTGGAGATACGAAAGTACGCGTCAGTGTGGCCGATGAATTTGATGATTATGAAGAAATAGTCGATGAAGAAGATATCAATGTATCTGATAATTATTTAAATTAGATCCGAATTATCGGGTCTTTTTTAATTATAAATGGTAAAAAAAGTGGCTAATATCTTTTTTTGACATTAAAAAATTGAACTTAAGGTGAATAAGTGTTATAATGATTTCACTGATGTGTCTTTATTTAACTTTAGATTGGAGATTAAAATGAGTAAAATAAGAATGTTTGGGCTTGGTGGCCTAAATGAAAGTGGAAAAAACACTTATGTTATAGAAATAGATGACAAAATTTTTGTCATGGATTGTGGACTAAAGTATGCCACAGACAGTATGTATGGTATTGACTATATCATACCTAATTATCGCTATTTAATAGAGAATAAAGATCGAGTTGTCGGAATCTTTTTAACGCATGCTCACCAAGAAAATATGGGTGGAGTATTTGATTTAATAAAAGATATTCCGAATATTAAACTATATTGTACAAAATATACAAAGGAATACTTATTACTAGATGGTATGAATGAAAAAAATATTATCGAAATAAAGGCACATAAGAAGATATCATTTGGTGATGTTTCAGTATTTCCTATTAATGTATCACATTCAGTTCCTGATGCCGTAATGTTTGTTATAAATACGAAAGATGGAGCTATTTGTTATACGGGAGACTTTATAATTGATCCGACTATGAGTGGCGCTTATGCGATGGATTTAGGTAAAATTGCCTATATTGGAAAACAAGGAGTTTTATGCCTTTTAAGTGAATCAACTTTTTCGGAAATTAGTGGGCATACATCGCCACATCATCGTCTAACTAATTGGTTTAAAGATACGATAAATCACGCAGATGGTAGATTAATTATCGCAACACTTCCAGTGCACCTACATATGATTCAAGAAATCTTTGATGCTAGTAAAAATATGCATCGAAAAGTCATTATAATGGGTAAAAAGTTACAAAATATTGTCAATATGGCAATTAAGAATAATTATTTGGATGTCGATAAAAATGTCATAGGCGATTTAAGTGATATTGATTCGCAAAAATCTATTCTCTTAGTATGTGAAGACCGTGCTAAACCGTTTGCGACAGTTGATAAAA
>CAJTKV010000011.1:17418-24250 GCA_910577075.1 uncultured Bacilli bacterium | reverse complement strand
GGGTTTTGTCCTTGTACAGGAATAGCAGTACCGTATGAGTTTATGATAAATTTATTAAACTTAAGCCAACTGATACGATTGTCTTTGCAGAACCTCTATATGATGCAGCGGAAAAAACACTAGTGCATATTCAAGATGAAATCGCTATGCAAGGAGCTCAAAGCTTGACGATACCTAAGGATAAGACGATTTTACATCATGCTTCGCAAGAAGATTTGATGATTATGTTAAACTTAGTTAAACCTGAGTATTATATGCCAGTGAAGGGCGAGTATCGTCTAATGGTTAATAATGCTAATTTAGCTTCCTCTTTGGGAATGACCCCAGATAAGATTATCTTAAAACAAAATGGCGATATCGTGGAATTTATCGATGGGAAATTACAAGATAAGTTTGAAACAATGACTGTTGAAGACGTCTTAATTGACGGAAAATCCAGTGACGATGTTGGAGAATTAGTTATTAAAGATCGTGAAATGCTAGGAGAGAACGGCATAATGCTAATATCGGCAACACTCGATAAACAAACTAAGAGAATTCTCGTTGGGCCAGAAATAACTACTAGGGGATTTATCTATGTTAAAGATTCTCTAGAGATGTTAGAGGAGATAAAGCGCATAGCAACGGAAATAATTGATGCGAATACGACGCCAAATTATGTCGATTATAATCAAATAAAGAATGAAATTCGTGAGTCATTGAGTAAATATTTCTATCATGAAACGGAATGCAAACCAATGATTATTGCGGTTATTCAAGAAGTATAAAAATTTAATTTTTATACTTTTTTATTATGAATTAATTTTTCTCTTTTTCTTTACACATTCATTTTATTAGTGTTAAAATAGAGAGAAAAGAGGTAGAGATATGACAAAAATTGATACTTTTATAGATATTATTAAAGAATATGAGGGAAAAGAATTGACAACGAAGTATTTGATAGAAGAACTAGGAATAACTTCATACTATATAGGAGTTTTGACGCATAAGGGAATAATTGATAAAAAAACTCGTGGTATTTATAAAGTAAAGGAGACAACTAAAGATACCCCTAAGGCAAATGCCAAAAAGATTATTATGAATGATGCAAATAATGGAAAGAAGTATTCTCAAAGGGGCTTTGCAAAATTTAGAGATTTAGTTTTAGATGGACATTATGAAAAGGCTTATGATGCCTTAGTTGAATGTTGTGAAATGAATAAAGATAATCATGAGTATGATAATCATTATCGCATGTATTTTATTTTAATTACGGCAATTTTGAAATTAATGGGCAAAGGAAAAAAGTGTGATTATAATTATGACGATAGGTTATTGGAATTTTACGAAGCAGCTAAAACGGAATATTATGAGTCTTTCTTAGAGGCTAGAGAAGCAATATTAGCTGAACATTATGAGGAAGCGTATGAAAAGGTAAAAATCTATGCGGATAAAGAATTGGCACGTTATAAAGAAAATAAAATTAGTACGGTTATCTCTAAACAACTTCTCGAAGAAATTGTGAGAATGCTCGATAATAAGAAAAAGACATCAAAAATGTTGGATCAGGCATATATGCTTTTGAAAGGAAAAAAATATGAGGATGCTAAAAAGATATTTGAAGATGCTGAGTTACATTATAATTCTCTCAATGGAAAAAAATGGTGTGGCTATTTAAGGGATTTATGTGAAACAGTAATAGCCTTTGAAAACGACGAAACATTATTATTGCCAGAGCGAAAAGTATATGAATTTAAGGAAGATGCATCAATTGCCAGTGTCTTTGCAACATTTATGAAAAATAAAGAGTATCAAAATGCTAATATGTATGTAGAAAAGTGTCTTTCTTTATATAAGAATTCGTTTTATTACATGGCTAGAGAACTTTTAGATGAATTAATATTTCTCAATAAATACCACTATAATAAGAATCATAATAAAACGGAAACGGAAGAGTTGCGTATGAATACTCAGAAAAGTGATGGGGAAGCTAACAAACATTTTAGTCGCTTTTTGTGGGCTTTACAACATCTTGATTTTCATGATGCATTCAAAGAAATTAAAATATCTTTGAGTTATGTGGAGAGTACAAAATCTTTATTTTATAACAATTGCCATAATATCTATGAGTTATTAAAAACATTAATAGATGTGGAAGAAAGTAAATTGCCATTGGCGCAAGTAAATCACACGTATTTATCAAGTGATTCTGATCAATTTAATTTTAACTATGCCGTTCGCTTGAAAGATTGGCAAGCTGCTCATAAATATTTATCTAAATTGGATATTTCCAAGTCTCTCGTCTTAGAAGCCTATGATTTAATTATAAGAGCAATATTTCGCCAGGATAAAATTAATCAAGGAATTGCCCTAACGGAGGAAGATGAATTAAAACCTCTATCTTGTCGTTTGAAGGTGGAGGTTAAATCTAAGACTGAGGAAAAAGAGAGTGAAGAAAAATCTCAAGTAACTGAATTGGTTGAAGAAGATAAAATAGAAGAACCGCTAACACTAGATGGAACTATAGATAATTATGAAGATGATTCAATAAGGGAAGTCTTGAAAAGTATAGAAAATTTAACTTTAAACTATGAAACCCTATATAATCTAATAAAGGCACGTGAATTTGAAGAGGCCTTTGCTCTGATTAAACGCGAAGAGGAAAAAGGCTATTCGATCGAACAGGTAAAACAAGAATCAATCATGGCAGAAGAAAAAACTCCTGAAGAATCAGAAGAAATTTCTAAAAAAGATGAGGAAATTTGCATCACAAATCAGACGAGTGAAGAAGTAGCTAGGGAAGATGATCAGGAACAAGAAAAGACATTAGAACCTCAACAGTTAACAGAAAAACAAAAACATAAACTAGAAGTATTAGAGGCAATTAAAGATATTGAATTAAATTATGATAATCTCTATGATCTTGTCTCTAATCGAAACTATGAAATGGCACTTTACTTGCTTGAAAGAGAAGAGAAACCTAATGAACAACCAAGTCGCCTATATTTCAATGCTAGACGTTTAATATCTCAATACTTGCATATTGTAAGAGGTACTTTTCAAGAAGTTCCGCAAAGACCACTTGATTATACTCAAGATTGCTTTAAGATATTTTTTGCTGCTATAAATAATCGCGATTATTTTTCCGCTTTTGAATATGTCGATGAATGTATAGAACGTGCTCGTGAACCCGAAGAGATGCACTTATTTAAACTCATTCTTGAGGATATTTGCGGGGAAATAAATAGACAAGAAGAGGAAAGAGAGAATAAAGAAAGAGTTAAGAGGCGAATTGAGAAAATCGATAATCGATTATTTGAATTATCTAATAAACAGGAATTTAGTGATGATGATACTTACGAGTGTCAGAGCTTATTACAAGAAAAAAGCGATATTTACTATGAGAATGGCATGAGATTTGATAAAGATGTATTACTATTGGGAGTTGCTGATGCGGCTAAAAAAGCATTAGATAATGGACTAAATGATTATTACTTTGCTCGCGTTTTAAATGATAAAAAAATAGTAGAAGTAGATGATGATGAAGTATGTTATTCTATTGGAACAAATAGTTCTAAAGTAGGAGATATATTCTATGATGCACTGAGATGTGGAGATGTATTAACTGTCGAAGATATTATAACAAATGAAAATTGGGATAATTTCCGCGATAAAATGAACAATACTAATCTTCGTCTAATTAAAAAACTTGTTGTTTGTATGCGTGATCATATGCCTTTAATGCGCGAAGAAGATGAGGAAAAAGAAAATATAATTAAACAACATGTTCCTCAAGAATTGATCGATAGAACCGATAATTTGGCATATGAATTGCTCAATGATGAAGAAAAGAAGGCCTATGAAAAAGCAGCTCTTTTGCGTAAGTTAGCACCATTAATTAAGCGTCAAAAATATGCTGAAGCTTTAGCAGAAATCTTGGAAAGTGATGTCCCATTAATTGATGAAGAGACCTGTGTTAAAACGAATGATGGTGAAAAAAATACGTCTTTACTCGAAATAGCTGCAGATATTGTGGCAGCCAAAGAGGCTGTAAAAATAGAATCGCATCGATTATTTGATGAATTCAATGTGGCTATGGAGGGAAAAAATATTGATGAAGCTCGCAAAAAATTAATTGAATATTCGGGATTTATCGTAAGCAAATCTATTGATCGTGATTTGGCAAATCACCGCAGACGTATTGATATCTTGGAAAAAGATTTAAAACAAGATAATTATGAAGCAAAAGAAAGAATTTATGAGGAAGCTTTAGCTATGTATTACAAAAAGGGCCAGTATAATCATTATCAAAAAGCTATTGGAATTCTTAATCGATATATTGAATTAGATAATGGTATAAACTGCAAAGGTTATTTATTGAGGGCCCGTGCTTATCATAAAATTAAACAGTTTAAGGAAGCTAAACAAGACTATGAGATGACTTTACAGATATCGCCTGAACCGATTGCGTATAGGGCATTAGGAACATTTGCCTATGAAGAAGGAGATTACGAAAGAGCAATAGGATATCTTGAGAAGTTCCAAGCAATAAGACCATTTAAAGATGAAGACGTCAGCCGTATGCTAGCAACTTGTTATAATAGTACAGGTAAAGAAGAAAAAGCGATTCCATATAATCGTCATTTAAAGCATTTATCTTATTTAAAAAGGAAATGATATTTTTCCTTTTTTTATTTATTTAATATTTAGAAAGTGATAAAATAGAAAGAAAAAAGGAGAATACTAATGACAGATTTAAAACAATATTACGATAAATTGATGCTTTTTACCAATCAAACTATGACGACTCAGGAGTTAATAAATTTGGGGATAACCAAACATTTTATCAGTAAATTAGTAAAAAAAGGTAAATTAGAGAGAGTAAAACGCGGAACTTATCTCGTTAAATCATTAACTAAGGGAAAAAACAGAGCACAGTATGTTTCATATCAGTACTTTATGGAAAGTGTTTCCTTAGAAAATTTTGAAATGGCTTATAAACATCTTTTAAAATCATACAATAGGAGTGCAGAAAAGGAAAATAGCAACAATTTTATAATCTGCTTTACACTTTTGCGCGATATACTCGGAAGAAGATATAATATCGATCCTCTTCTTGAATTGGGAGATTTAAAATTAGACAAGAGAAATACTTATTGGAATAATTTTTGCAAATGCGTTTGTGATCATAACTATGAAGAAGCTTTAAAATATTTAGAAAAGTATATAAAAAAGCAACAAATTAAAAATAATGAAGTTAGTCAAACTGTTTTAACTATGCAAACACTTCTACAAAAGATCATGGCATTAAAAGTAGATAAGGCAAGTATTTCTGAAGAATCAACTCCAAAGGTAAACATTTGTGAATCACGTCATCATTTTAAAAATTTCTTAAAAGTGTTTAATTTAGATAATTTAGAAGAATCTATAAAGGAATTGTCACTTTCTGTTGCCTATGGAAATCCTGAAGACGAAAACTATGCTTATAACAAATGCCTTTTAAATATGTTAAATAAATTAGCTAAGATGCGAAAAGATGGTGACATATTAGAAGAAAAAAATATAGATTATAATTTGCGAGATTTACCAACAAATAATTTCAATCGTGCCATCGGATTAGAAGACTATAAAAAGGCCAATGCGTTTACACACTTGATAAACTTACCTAACTCCATAACTTTTGAAATAAGAAAAAAAATATTAGGAGAAATGGTGCGATTAGATAAAGCTAATCGAGAAGTTTTGGTCAAAAAAGGTGAAGAACCAAATAAAAAAGATGAAGAGGTTAGTAAAGCTAATGTTAGTATAGAAGAAAAAAAGGAAGATTTAGCTCTTAAGATGGAAAATAAAGAAGAGCAAAGCAAAGTAATAAAGCCAAATATTGAGATAGATGAAAGTATCAAAGAGGAAGCTCAAGAAATTGATTTAACATATGATAATATTTACAATCTCATCTATAATCGTCAGTATGATCTTGCTTTAGCCGTTGTCAATCGCGAAGATAAGGGGGAACTTGATCGCCTATGTAATATGACATCACGTCTGATATTGCGAATTAAAGAACTGGAAAGTGGCAAACTTAATAGTTGTCGTCATAAGAGCGAAATTACGGGAAATAGGCTCAAAGATTTTTATCAAGCTTTAAATTATTTAGATTATGAAACAGCTTATGATTTAGCCGAGGAGCTCGTTAATACTCTTCGTGATTCTGGGGAATTTGAAATATATAAATTAATTCTTGCGGATCTAAAAGAGCTTCGTCAGAATGTTGAAAATGCTATGGAAGAAATATCTTCTTTGGGAACCGAATTAAGTGAAATATCTAAAAAACAAGTGTTAAATAGAGAAGATATAGAAAGATTAATTGCTATTCTTGAGAGAAGAATTGAATTAGAAAGGTTCGTTTCTAGGCCATATGATAGTGATTTATCCTTACTTGGAGTTGCAACAGTAACTATTTTAAGCCTTGATGGTAAACTTAATAGAGATAGTCTTGAAATATTTGATTATGATGAAACGTCTAAAAATCAAATATTCCACTTGGCGATAAATCAGGGAGATTATCTTACAGCTGGAAGGATTATTAAATCTATTGATTGGAATGAATTAGGTGGGCAATATAGTTTTACTTTCGTGAAATTATGTGATAGCCTTTTGAGGTTAATGATGTCTCATTTACCATCTATTAAGGATGCAACAGCAATTAAAGATGCCATTGCCAAAGAAAAAATTACTGAGGAGGTTGCCAATAAAATAAAAAGTTTGGCACAAGAATTACCAGTTTATGGAAAAGAAGAAGATAATCAAAAATTACTTTTCTTAGAAAAAATTTACCGAATGGTAAAGGAACGTC
>CAJTKV010000011.1:8774-17408 GCA_910577075.1 uncultured Bacilli bacterium | reverse complement strand
ATTATGAAGAAGTTTTTAAGATGATAATAGAAAGTGACTTACCATTCAATTCTGAAGAAGATCCATATATCTTAGGGGCTTTGGCGGTTAAAAAAGCAAGTCTAGATCATCAAGCTAATGGTCTATATGATAAGTATATAGAATCTTTAGAATCTTGTAGTCAAGAAGAATCGCAAAAGTATCTTGCGGAGTATCGCGAATTTTTAGTACAAAACTTTATGGAAGACATTAAAACATATCCTCAAAAAAATTTAAGCCCGCAAGATTAATATTTCTTACTTAAAAAGCACAAATAAAATGTGCTTTTTATTGTAAAAGTAAGATAAATACTATAAAATAAAGTTATATGGGTGATTATATGAAGGATAATTTATTACCAGCAGATACATATACAATTATTAATCAAAGTATATTGACGGAAATAGATAAAAAAATATTAATTAGCTTATATGAGCCGATTATTGGAGCAACAGCAGTTAGTCTATATCTAACTTTTTGGAGTGATTTAGATAAATTAGAAATAATGAGTCTTGATTATAATCATCATCATCTTATGACTATTTTAAAAAGTGACTTAAAGACAATTGAAAAAGCGCGTAAGACTTTAGAAGCTGTAGGTTTATTAAAAAGTTTTATTAAAAAGAATGATAATATTAATGAATACTTATATGAGTTATATTCACCTATAAGCGCCTATGAATTTTTTAATCATCCTGTTTTAAGTGTTTTACTTTTGAATAATATTGGCGAAATAGAATATAATAATTTGCTTAATTACTATAAAAAACATGTAGTATCAAAACACAATTATGAAGAGATAACATCTTCGATGAATGAAATATTTACCTCTGTTACGACTTTTGAGGCAACGAATGATAGTATTAGAAAACAAAATAAATTGGGAATTAATCTCGAAAATCTCATTGATTTTGATCTAATAATTGCAGGATTACCTAAGGGAATGATTAACCCTAAAACATTCAACAAGAAAAATCGCGAATTAATCAATCAATTAGCTTTTGTTTACAATATTGATTCTATTAGGATGATTGATATTTTGCGATTAGTAATAGATGATGTAGGAATGATTAATAAAGATAAATTAAGAGAGACAGCGCGCAAGAATTATGAATATAATCACAATGGAAGTTTGCCAACCTTAATCTATCGCACGCAGCCAGAACATTTAAAGACTCCTGATGGCGATTTATCCAACAGAGGAAAAATGATTTATGTTTTTGAAAATACCAAGCCTTTTGACTTCTTAACTCATAAGAATAAGGGAGTAAAACCCACAAGTCGAGATTTAAAACTGATCGAACATTTGGCTGTTGATTTTGCCCTTCCTCCAGGAGTAGTTAATGTTTTAATTGACTATGCTATACGCGTTAATGATGGAAAGTTAAATCAAAATTATCTCGCTACTATTGCTTCCTCTTGGGCAAGAAAGGGGATTAAAACAGTACCAGAAGCTATGGAAATTGCCGAAAAAGGTCATCGCAAAGTTCAAAAATCCATAGATGCAAATAAGAAGCAACAGGCTAAAATACCTTCATGGATGAATAAGACTGAGGAGATTACAACGGAAGAGATGACGGAAGAGGAACTTGCTGAATTAGAAAATCTATATAAAGAATTTAGGTGATGAAAATGAAATCAACAACAGATGTAAATATAAACTTCCAACGCGAAAATTTAGAGCATGCCCTGCTAAATGATTATGTAAAAGCACTAAAGAATCCAGAATTTGCCGCTTTAGTAACACGTTTGGAGGTACCCGATAAGGTTGGATGTAAATATACATCTAAATTAGAGACAACGGTTGAGGAATTACATAATTGTAGCAAATGCAAAAGTTTAATGGAATGTAAGAATAAAGTCAATGGATGTGTGTATTATCCCAATAAGGAGAGAGAACGTCTAAGATTTGACTATGTGGCATGCAAGTATATGAAAGAAAATCTGGAGGCTTCTAGGTATCGCTCGCAAGTATTTGAAGAGCCTATGGCTATACGCAATGCTAAAATGGCGGATATTGATTTAAAAGATAAGAAGCGAATGGAAGTCATAAAATGGGTGCAAAATTTCTTTAAGAGTTATCAAAATAATAAAGAGATTAAGGGTTTATACTTACATGGATCGTTTGGATCGGGTAAATCCTTTATTTTAGCCGCTTTGCTCAATGAACTTGCTAAGACGGGAGCAAATACAGTAATTATCTATTATCCTGAGATGTTGCGAAGATTAAAGGAAAGTTTTTCGGATGACTTTGGAACGATGATGCAGAAGATAAAAACTAGTGATGTTTTGCTAATTGACGATATTGGAGCGGAAAGTGTAAGTGCGTGGAGTAGAGATGAGATATTGGGAACAATCTTGCAATATCGCATGGATTCTAAACTTCCAACATTTTTTACTTCCAATTTGAATATTGAAGAGTTAGAAGAACATTTAGCAAACACCAAAAATAGCATCGATATTCCCAAGGCAAAGCGAATTATTGAGAGAATTAAGCAATTAACTGATGATTTAGAATTAATAAGTGAAAATAGACGCAAGTAAAAGAAAATAAACCTTGAAAAGTCTAAAGTTATAACTTATAATTTAATTATAATGTGAATAGTGGTGAAAATATGAAAAAATTAAGAGTACTTGGAGTATTTATCCTTTCCTTAGTTATAGCTCTTCCAGGAGTTAAGGCAGCAGGTCCAACAGCATCTAGTAGTTTAGATTATTCGAGATGTATGGCTTTTTCTGATACTTTTAAGACTATAACTTTAAATGAAGGAGATTATTATTATAAATCATGCTATCGTGCAACTTGTTCACACAATGTTTACTTGAAGGCCAATATGGTAGCAACATCGGCTTATCGCTGCCAAAATGGCAATGGTAATCCATATACGCAAGTTACAAGTGATGGATGTAAGGGATACTCTGGCTCATGTGGTACTAAAAATACGACATACTGTACAAAAGTTGAATATGTCGACTGTAACCGTACATCGAGTGGAGCAAAGTATGAAACTAAGACGACTAAGCCTATCACTTCGGTAATGACAAAGAGAACAACGAAAAAAACGACGACAAGAAGGACGACGAAGAAAAGTACGACTTCGAGAAGAACAACGACAAAAAAGCTTACGACGACGACAAAGAAAACGACAACAACTAAGACAACAACGACAAAGAAAACGACAACTATTAAAGGAAAATCCGATAATACAAATGTCAAAAAGTTTTTGATAAATGGTGTCGATATTGGATTCCAAAATAGCAAGAGCAATTATGCAATAAAATTGCCAACGGAGGAGACTAGTGTCGATATTACTATTGAACTAGAGGATTCTAAAGCAAAATATGAAATTAAAGGCGATAAAGATATTCCCGAAGAAAACTCGGAAATAGTTGTTATGATAACGGCCGAAAATAAAAGTCAAAGGGAGATAAAAATAAGTGTCAGTAGATATAGTGGAGAAAATGATGAATGTAATCTAGCAAATATCTATAATGAGCAATACAATATTGATTTTTCAAGGACAGTTTATGATTATAAATTGACATTGCCTAAAAATGTTAAATCATTGGATTTGGAAATAGTCCCAGTCGATCAAGAAAATGCGACATATGAAATATTAAATAATGAAAATTTGAAAAATAAAAGTAAAATTGAAATTATTGTCACAGCACAAAACGGGAATACTTGTACATATTCTATAACGATTAAAAAGGATTCAAATACGTGGAAATATGTTGTTTTAATAGTTATTCTTGTTGCCGTATTGGGAGTATCAATTTATTTCTTATATAAATACTTAAAGAAGAGTAAAGGTAAATATAAATACGAATAAGAGATATGTAAATATCTCTTTTTTAATGTCTAATTTATTGTTAATAAAAAATAAAAATAGTATAATTTTCTTAAAGTAGGGTGAAGATAATGAAGAACTCAATTAATGGAACATGGTTACTTGGTATAGTTTTAGTATTTATGGCAATATTTATTGCATACATAACAATATCGATTGACTATAATGAAGCATATATTTTGAAATCAAAAATGGTAACTATAATTGAACAATATGAAGGTATGAATGGCAATACAGTTCAAATGTTAAATTCAGCCATGCGAAATGAAGGTTATTATGGCTTGCTATCTTGCAAGAGCCGAGATGGAGAAAAAGTAATAGGTGGCCTAGAAGATCAAATAGTCGTCAACCCCTCACAGAAGATGAATTACTGCGTAACGCGGGATATACGTTATGGGGAAGATGCCACAGAAGACAAGTATTATTATACGGTAACTGTAACATTTGCATATTCTGTTCCTATTCTTGGTGATATCTTTGATTTTAAGGTAAGTGGGGAGACAAGAGATATTCATTATCCACATGATTCTTACTTTTAGTGTTAAATTGTTAAAAGTTACTTATAAATATATTGAATTAAATTAATAATAATAGTATAATCAAATATATAATAAAGGAGAGATGTTTTAATGAAGGATGCGACTGGAGAATTAAGTATGACAGCAGTTGCTGTAGTAGCTATCGCTGCAATATCAGTAGTATTTTCAACATTAATATGGCCAACAATTAAGGCAAATATTTTAAGAAGTACATACTGTTCGCAAGCGGATAATTGTCATTCGTGCGATGGCGGTACATGTACATGTACATATTATACTGAAGATGGTGAAACTGCAGAAGTACAATGTTCGCGTAAAGAAGGCGACACAGCTTAGTAGCAATTAGAGAGGAAGTTAATGCATGAAAGAATCGATTGGGGCATCATGGATTTTGATGATTGTTCTAGTTTTTATTGCATTATTTTCTGGATATCTAGCTTTTTCTGTTAACTACTCAAAGGCTTTTAGAGTAAAAGATGGAATAGTTGAAAGATTGGAAAAATACAACGGACCAAATAATAAATCTTTGCAAGATATAGCAGATTTAATCGATGAAGTTTCCTATACATCAAAGGGGAAGTGTGCAGATCTATTTGAAGATGAGAGACTGACTAGCATGGGAGTTATTGTTGGGGATTTACACCCCGACATCCCAGCATCCGACAATGAAACTTATCATTATTGCTTGCAAAGAATAAAGGCATACAGTCCTACTGATGGACAGTTGACTTCTAGTTATTATAGGGTTATTGTATTTTTTTCTTTATCACTACCTATATTTGATATAGGATCATCATTTCATGTAGACGGAGAAACTTCTAATATACAGTATCCAGAAGACGATTATATGGGATAGAGGGTTAATATGAACATAGTCACAGCAAATGAAAACAAAAGTATAATTGATCGATTAGATATCGATATAATAAAGAGAATAGATGGACAATATGAGCTAAGAGAATTGTTGAGCAAGTTTGTCAATTTATATTTTAATAAGATGATAATTGATATTACTTCTATAGCAAACTATCAGGATATAGAAGTGATTAGACAACTGGGTAAAGCTTTGGATCCTAGTCGTATAATCTTGCTTTTAAATAATGATCCTGTGGTCAATAGTTCGCTTTATATGTCTAATTTAATAGGTGCAGGATTTTATAATTTTACGCGTAATTTTGAGGGAATAAAATTTTTATACAGTAACCCAAATGGTTATGAGAATGTCAAGCATCTAGTATTGAGCGATGAGGCGACGAAACAAGAGGAAATATTGGCCGAACAGCGAGCTAAAGCGATGGAATACCATGAAGAAAGTGGATGCAAGATAGTTGGTTTGGTAAATTTAACGACGCATGCCGGTGCTACGAGTTTAACGAATATGATGGTACGTCAATTAAAAGCAGCTAATATAAAAGCCATTGGTATTGAAATGTTTAGGCAGGATTTGATATTCTATCATGATCAGGATTTAATGTCATGTATGAATAAAAGTGATTTGGAGCGTACTTTAAAGGATCATGGAGATGTCAATGCTGTAATTATTGATTTAAATGACTTTGGATATGCCGATGATTACTGTGATGAAGTCTTGTATTTAGTAGAACCATCATATGTAAAATTGACTAAATTGCTTAAGAAAGATAAGAATACATTTATTGAACGCAAAGATGAAAAAATCGTCTTAAATTTAAGCTTTGTCAATGATCAAGAGGTGCCAGATTTTGAATATGAAACAAAGTGTAAAGTATTTGATAATTTGCCACCGCTAAATGATCGCGACCGAAATTTAAGTGAAATAAATGAATTATTGCGAAGATTAGGCTTCAATATTACTGAGTAATGTAAAAAAAGTGTATTTTAGTTGACAAATAAGTTATTATTAAATTATAATGTAAATAAGGAAAGAGGTATAAATATGTTAGGAGCTATTGATATTGCTGGTTTCTGTACAAATGCAGGAGCTATATTACAATTTGTAGGATATGCGTTAACAATTGTTAAAGTTGCTATTCCTATCGTTATCATTGCATATGGTATTATGGACTTTGGTAAAGCCGTTGTTGCTTCTAAAGACGACGAAATAAAAACAAGTGCAAAGAGATTATTGTGGAGAGCTGTAGCTGGTGTTGTAATATTCTTCATACCAAGCATTGTTCTTTGGTTGTTTGATACAATTTCTCAATACACAGCAGGTAAAGGTGGATTTGATAATTGTCAAAAATGTATCTTAACACCATGGAACTGTGTAGTAGGATCACAACAATATTAATAAGAAAGAACTTTAATGGGTTCTTTTTTTATGTGAAAATGTCAAATAATATTTTATCTTCATCGACATTTACTAGATTATCTATTATAATAAATATTATATGTTGACATTTTTTTCTCGATATTTTTGCTATTATCATATTGGTGATATTATGAAAGTAAAAGTGTTTGATGAATCGCATGAAAAAGATTTGGAAGAGAGTGTTAATAATTTTATTAGCGAAGTAGAGGTAATTGATATAAAATATCAAGTTGCCGTTTCCATATTTGCCGAAGAACAAATATTTTGCTTTTCGGCGATGATTATATATAAAGGATAGTGGATTTATGAAAAAGAATAGTTTTATTGAGGGAACTATTATTGCGACATTGGCAATTGTCTTTGTTAAGATATTAGGCATGCTCTATGTAATACCTTTTTATTCAATAGTTGGCTCTTCAGGTGGAGCATTATATAGTTATGCCTATAACATATATTTGATATTTTTAGGAATATCTTCCGCGGGTCTTCCCAATGCTATAAGCAAAATTATAAGTGAATATAATACCTTAGGGTATGAGGATGCTAAGAATCGAGCATATTCAATTGCTTTAAAAATAATAACGGTTATATCTGTAGTTGCCTTTTTAGTTTTATTTATCCTAGCTGAGGAAATTGGCGTATTTATTATTGGAGATTTATCAGGTGGCAATACTCCAGAGAATGTAACATTTGTCATTCGCTGTGTGTCTCCAGCAGTCTTAATAATACCTTTTTTAAGCATTACCAAGGGATATTTACAAGGACATAAATTTGTTTCACCATCGTCTATTAGTCAACTTATTGAACAGATTGTTAGAATTTTAGTAATTCTCGTTGGTTCATATTTGGTTTTAAAAGTATTCAATGGAACACTTTCATTAGCAATTGGTATAGCTGTTGCGGGAGCTTTTGTAGGTGGGGCTTGTGCTTATCTTTATTTAAGATATATTATGCGCAAGCATAAAGAAGAATTTAGTCTAGGAAAAAATGCTAAAAAAGATAAGATAACGAACAAAGAGATAGCTTTAAAGATAGTATCCTATGCAATACCTTTTATCATAATCAATATAGTTACAAACATCTATACATTTACCGATCAGATATTAGTGTTAAGAACGTTAGAAAATATGCATTATACAGCAGAAGAAGTCGAATTTGTAGCAAGTGCAATAAGTACATGGGCACCGAAGATATGCATGATTATAAATGCCATGGCGATGGGAATGACGGTGAGTTTAATTCCGACGATTGTCAGTGCCTATACTAAAAAGGATAAAAAAGAAGTAACAGATAAGATAAATAAATCAATAAGTATGGTTATCTATATTTCGCTTCCATTAGTTCTAGGATTATCCATTTTATCAACTCCTGTTTGGCATATATTCTATGGCAATAGCAATTATGGAAGTATGATATTAAGTTTGGCTGTCTTTTCCGCCTTACTTGCCAATGTCTATATGATAATTTCGACGATATGTCAAAGTTTAAATAAGATAAAACTTGTCTATTTAGTTTCGATAACGGGATTTTTATTAAATGCTTTGTTAGATGTTCCTATTATGTATTTATTTGAATATTTACATATAGAGGCTTTTTTGGGAAGTATTGTTGCTAGTATTATAGGTTTTTCATCAAGTATCTTAATTGGCTTAATATCTCTTCATAAAAAAGAGGGGATTAAGTATAAAGAGACGTTTAATATTTTATCGAAAACTTTAATTCCGGCAATAACGATGGTAGTAGTACTGGTTATATTTAACTATTTAGTGCCAATTGACTCTACAACTATCGCGAAATCTCTATTAAAGATAATAATCAATGCTATAATAGGTGGGACTATTTATATTGGTTTATCTTATAAACTTCATATTTTAGATGATCTATTTGGCAAAGAGATGTTAAATAAAATCATAAAAAAACTTACCTTAGGTAAGCT
>CAJTKV010000011.1:4431-8764 GCA_910577075.1 uncultured Bacilli bacterium | reverse complement strand
TTAAAGAAAATTAAACCATATACATTGAATTTGTAAAGTTATAATCAGTATTGTTGATGCTGGTATTTGTTGGAGTAGATCCCTCTAGTTTAGATAGGCGATAATCTAATCTTTGAACTTCTCTTTCTAGTTTAGATATTCGCGATTCTAAATCGTTAGTTGGATCATATCCAGTAAAGTTATTCATATTTTGAGTTGGTTGAGGCATTGGTGCATTAAAGGCACTATAGCCATATTGAGAAAAGAAACTGTTTCTATCTTTTTTCATTTAATCACTCCCTATATTATTATATGAATAAAACCCTAAATGGTTAAAGGAGATATATTATGCGACTTAGAAATGTAAAAAATGCAGTAGATATTGTGGAAAAATCCCCCTATGTAATAAAAGAGGAAAAAAAGTATAGAGGAAAATTCAGAGAATTATTTAAAAATGATAATCCCATTAATATTGAAATCGGAATGGGTAAGGGAGATTTTGTCATAGGTATGGCCTTACTTTATCCGAATATTAACTTTATTGGGATTGAAAAGTATGAGTCGGTCATGGTTCGCGCTATTCAAAAACTGGAAAATATGGATATTCCCAATTTAAGACTGATAAGAATGGATGCTTCTTTAATAGCTGATGTTTTTGATAGGGAAATAGACACTATTTATTTGAATTTTTCTGATCCTTGGCCAAAGGTGCGTCATGCTAAGAGGCGACTTACTAGTCCCAACTTTTTAGAAAACTATGAAAATATCTTCAAGGGAAATCCGCATATCATTCAAAAGACGGATAATACGGGCTTATTTGCCTATTCTTTGATGAGTTTATCTAAAAATGGCTATATATTGGAAAATATTTCACTCGATTTAGCAAATACGGATATTCCCAATGTTTGTACGGAATATGAAAAGAAATTTATGTCCATGGGAGTAAAAATCAATTACTGTGATGCTGTAAAGTATGAGAAAAAATAATTAAATCATTGCTAAACTTTAATTGATACATGATATAATTATTAATAATAGGAGTGATGTTTAAAATTAGTTGTTTCAAAAAAACATATAATTTGCTATAATATATATGAAAAAGTAGGTGTAAAATGAAGAAGGTAATACTTTCCTTATTAATAGTTGTCTTCTTAACGGGATGTGTATCAATACAAAATGCCAGTATAGATGAACTCGTAGATACTACTATTAATAGTAAATATGCACTATATAATCATGTAAATCGTGGTTTTAAATATTATTTACCTCGTGAACTAGAGGTAAGTAAAAGTGATAAGTATAATGAAATAATTAAGAGTAAATATTATGACTATTATCTATATGTTGATTTAGTAAGATACTTTAATAAAGACTCAGAAGACTATCAGGAAAAAGAGGGAATCTTCTATAGTACTATATTAAGTAATAAAGATAAAAAGGGAATTTTAAATATTACTGAATTGGCTAATCAGGAATATCTAATAGAAGCAAGTTTTAATTATGCCAATATTGAAGTTAAGGTAAAGGAAAAAGATATTAATGAAGCTGTTACTAATGCCTTATCTATATTGACATCTATTGAATTTAATTATGATGTTGTAAAAAATTTATTACAGGATGATAAAATGAATTCTAAAGAAGAACAAGTTGATGTGTTTAAGGGAGATTTATCCGAGGATGCATATTTAGATATAGAAGAAGAGATATATACGGATGATGAGAATAAGGATCCGGATATGATCAATTAGAAAGTAGGATGAAAATAATGGGAGTAGTGGATAAACTAAAAAAGATTCTATTTGATGAAGAAGATGTGGAAATTCCTGTTAGTAGTGATGAACTACCGGAAAGAGAACTAAGGATAGTTGCCGATAAACTAGAAAAAAAAGTAGCATCTCGCAGTTCTAAAAGGGAAGTAGAACCTACTAGGGGATTTAAGGATTATCACATTGATGAAGAGGAAGATACAATTGTGGAATTAAAAGTTCCAAAAGACGAAGAAGAAGAGGTGAAACCGCCGATTCAAGAAAAACGCATTAAGTTCCCAATTGATGACTTTGATGATGATGACGAAGAAGAATATATACCTACTAGAAGTACGCGCGATGAGGAACATAAGAGTGTGTCTTCTAGAAATGAAATATCGCGAAGCGAAAACGCAAGAAGTGAGGCATCAAGAATTCCAAAATATATCAGTGATATGGCCAATGAACAGAAGAAAGAACCGAGAGAAGAAAAGGATTATCGCAAGATTATTCATGATTTAGATGATGAAAACAAAAAGCCTTTTGAAGTTACTCCGATTATTTCGCCAGTATTTGGTGTTTTAAATAAGAATTATAAACAAGAAGAATTAGCTGAAAAGAAAGCTTTAATTACGCAAACTAATAGTGGAGCTAAGCCAAGATTATATGGTCCTGTTAGTTACAATGATGCACCACTACCTAAACCTCCAGTTTTTGAGGCTAAAAAGACAGGATTAAAAGATGAATTGGTAGAATTGAATTCAACAATATCAGATTTAATAAGTGACAATAACGAAGTTGATGAAAAGGATATCGAAATTCCGGCAAAGGCAATTGTTGATGAAGATTTAACAGAAAATATAGATATTCCAAAACTAGTTGAACCTGAAGATGAGGATTTAATCATTGAAACGGAAAATTATGATGAAATACCTTCTAGTATAGAAACAATCTCTAAAGGGCATACTAGTATTGAAGATGCATTTGAACCAACTAGCGAATTTGATTCAATAACGGATTATGATCGTGAAGTTGAAAAGAGAAGTATTGAAGAAGAAATATCAGAAGAAGAATATGAAGAAGATGAACCAATTAATTATGAAGAGGACTTCGTAGTATCTCATAAAATAGAAGAAGATGAAGATGTTGAAGAGGATACTCAAGAGAAAATCGAACCTAAGAAAGAAGTCGCAAATAAAAAGAGCAGATCTTCAAAACCTAAAAAGGTCGTAGAAGAAGATGACAGCGACGATGATGAAAAAGTTTATGAGGAATATGAAAAAGATTCGGATGATGAGCATCTTGATGATACTATAGAAACAGATTTATTTAATTTAATTGATTCTATGTATAAAGATGATGAAGACGAAGAAGATAGTGAGGATGAATAATGGAGACATTAGTTACAATCCTACCAATCATAATTAATATATTATTAATTATTCTTCTAGTAATTGGTATTATTTTATTAATTAAGTGCATAAGAATTATTGATAAAGCACATGAGGTAATTCAAAATGTTGAAGATAAGGTCAACAGTTTAAATGCATTATTCTCTGTAGTAGAAATGTTTAATTCGAAAATTGCATTACTTACAGATAAAGTGACATCAACTATTGAAGGTTTTATCACTAAAATATTCAATAGAAAAAATAATGATGAATATGATGAAGAAGATGAATTGGAAAATATTATAAAAGAGGAAGGAAATGAATAATATGAGTAAGAAAAAAAGTTTAGGAACATTATTAGCAGGAGTAGGAGTTGGCGTTGGTCTTGGAATGCTTTTTGCACCAAAGAGTGGAAAAGAGACAAGACAAGACATCAAAAAACAAGCTGATAAGGCAGTTAAAAAAGTAAAGGATATCGATTTAAACAAAGTTAAAGAAGATTTAGTTCATGACTTTGATAAATTAAAGAAAGAATTAGCTGATATGGATAAGGAAAAAGCTAAAAAATTAATTGCTACTAAGGGTAAAGAATTATCGAAAAAGGCTAGCGATTTAATGGAAGCTGCTAAAGAAAAAAGTGCACCAATGATTGAAAAAACAGCTAAAGATATTAAAAAGAAATTATCAGAAATGTTTGCTGATCTTTCAGAAAAGTTGGAAGACTAAATATTATGAATATTGAAGGAAATGTCTACATCTCATATTTGGAGGAATTAGGATTTCAGCGTATTGTTGGAGTACGCCCGTCATCTAAGTTGCGTAAAGAACGGGATAAAAAAAGAGGTAACCGCCATAATCAGGGATGTTATATAGGCGTTTCTTTTAATGAATGTCTATCAAAAAGAGTTGAAGAATTAAATAATACAGAAGATTACGAAGAGGAAAGACCGAAAAGGTTACTCAAGTAATCTTTTTTCATTTTTATAATTCTTGAATAATATACTAATTTAATATATAATTATAGTAGTATAGAATAGGAGGGAATTTATGAATTGTCGCAATTGTAATTCGCCATTAAGCCCTGATAGTAATGTTTGTCCAAATTGTGGAACAGTAAATGGAACTAATCCCTCTAACGATATGAATATGATGATTGATTTGGATGATGAAGAAGTGCCATTGGGCGGTCCGGATGAAAACAATCAAATAAATAATAAG
>CAJTKV010000011.1:0-4421 GCA_910577075.1 uncultured Bacilli bacterium | reverse complement strand
CCTAAAATATCGGAAAATATGGCACCTCCATCCTTAGCTGTTCAAGAGGAAAATTTGACGTCGGGGGTTAAAGATATTGGAGCAGGTAATAATATATCCACCTATGGAGAAATGGTAGTCGAAGAAAAAAATGACGAAGAGATGCAAAATAACAATGATTCTGGTGTTGATATTGAAATTCCCAAGGTACAAACTCCTGTTTCCAATGTTGAAATGCCAAGTGATGGCTCAGCACCTTCTATTGACGGGAATATTCCCACTATTGGCGAAGTAGAAAATCCTGATACCTCAACTGTAAAGATTGGAAAAAAAGCCTTTAAAATTAAGATGGGCAAGAGCAAAAGAGTTCCAAAAGTTATCCTTTTTGGCGGGATAATTATCTTTTTTATCATGGGAGTACTTGTTGGAAGTACGGTCTTTAAGCAAAATGTCTGTGTAGGCACTTCGTCTAATAAAAAGAAAACACCAACTAAAGTAACATATGTGAGTAACGGCAAAAATAATGAGACAAAGGCGGGAAGTTATACTTATAAAATTCCCGATAACTATACATATGATAAAAAGAATAACGGAGTAATTATCTATAGTGATACGGGAGAATGGCGCATATTTATCAAAGCTGAACCAGGGTTATATAATGATGTGGCAACTGCTCGTGTAAGTTTTGAAGAAACTCTGAAAGAAAATAATGTTACTGTAAATAGTTTAAGAGAAACGAAAATATCGGAGAGCAATTACCTCATTATTGAAGGAACGACGCGCTTGCAAAATCGCCTCATAGCGATGCGAGATGCAAAGAATGATCATGTTTTCTATATAGAGATAGTTACTACTGATAATAGTTATAATTATGATGTTTTGAATTTGGCAGATGATATTGCAACTAATGCAACATATAATGATACTGTAAGTGATATTGAACATATTGATATTTATGATGCATCATCGATGCTTGTAACAGCTAGTGAGGCTCAAAAATCGCTCAATAACAGCAATTGAGTATTGACTTAGTTTTCAAATTTATATATAATTTATTTAATTGGTAATGACGAGGAGTTACGCCCTTTGAACCAAAACGAATAAATCGCGTTAAGATTAATAAAGTGTATGAGCAATCATAAATTAGGGTGGTACCACGGAATGTTTTCGTCCCTAAAAAATGATTGTTTTTTTATTTAGAAAGAGGGAATAATATGACGTGTTATGAAGATTTAGTCTTTCGTGGACTTATTAAAGATATGACTAACAATGAAGATTTTATCGAAAAATTAAATAAGGGAGGTATGATTTTCTATATCGGAACAGATCCAACAGCTGACTCTCTACATTTAGGACATCTATCAAGTTTTTTAATATGTGAGAGACTTGCAAGATTTGGACACCATCCAATCGTCTTAGTTGGTGGAGCAACAGGTCTTATTGGAGATCCACGCCCAACTAAGGAAAGGGAACAATCGACGGTTGAATTTATTACTAAAAATGTGGAAGGTATTAAAAATCAATTGGCTAAATACTTTCCTCATTGTGAAATGGTCAATAACTATACTTGGACTAAGGATGTTTCGTATATTGACTTTTTAAGAGATTATGGAAAATTCTTTAATATTAATTATATGATCAATAAAGATATCATAAAGAGAAGATTAGATGAGGGTATTTCTTATACGGAGTTTTCTTATATGTTAATGCAAGCTTATGACTTTTTATGGCTATATGAGAATAAAAATTGTATAATGCAAGTTGCTGGTCAAGATCAATGGGGTAATATAACTTCGGGTGTTGAACTTATTAGAAAGAAAACAGGAAAAGAAGCATATGCATTTACTATGCCTCTTGTTACAACTAAGAGTGGTGTTAAATTTGGCAAGAGTGAGGGAAATGCTCTATGGCTTGATAAGGAGAAGACTAGTCCTTATGATATGTATCAATACTTAATTAATTCTGAAGACGAGATGGTAATTGATTACTTAAAACGCTTTACATTCTTATCTCATGAAGAGATATTGGATCTTGAACGCAAACATAAAGAGGTCCCAGAAAAGAGAGATGCGCATCGTGCTCTTGCCTTCGAAGTTGTCAAATTCTTACATGGTGAAGAAGAGGCAAATAAAGCGCGTGAAGCTAGTGAATCGGTATTCAGTGGCGGAACAAGTGCTAATATGCCAACTATCGAGTTAGAAAGTTTTGAAGGAAATATCCTAGATTTACTTGTAGCAACGGATTTAGCTCCATCAAAATCGGAAGCAAGAAGACTTGTAACACAAGGTGGAGTAAGTATTGATAATAACCGCATTGATGATCCAAATTATGTAATAGATGCCAAAGAATTTATCGTTCAAAGAGGTAAGAAGAAAATTATTAAAGTGGTTATTAAGTAAAAAAGAAGGAAAACTCATGAATAATGAAAAAAGATATGATATAAAAGATTTAATTATCGTAGGTTTGGTCGTTGCCATCGTGTTTATAATTGCTGGAGTATTTATATTCAGTATGAAAGATATTAGGGAAAATAGAAGATTAAATAATAATCCAAATATGGAAGAAAAAAAAGATTATGATGATGAAGATGAATATTGGGATGATGATGATGTAAAGACCTCAAGTGGTAAACAAGATGATAAAGCAACAACAAATAAACCAACATATAAGCCAATAGCAACAAAAGATTATATTACGAAAGATAAAGCTATAGATATAGCTCTTAAGCATGCAGGTTTAAAGAAAAATGTCGTTTATGAATTAGATGCAGAACTTGATTATAAATATGGTCAAAAAGTCTATGAAGTTGATTTTGCATATAAAGAACATGATTATGAATATTTTATCAATGCCGAAAGTGGAAAAATAGTTAAATCTTTTAAAGAATTAGATTTAGATTAGATAATATAGACATCTTTTAAATGAAGTAATGTTTGAAATGCTTTATTAAAAAAAATGTTTTTTATTGAAAACATGTTATAATAGTTAATTAGGCGGGATATATATGAGTGAATCTATGACGAATGCAGAGTATTTTGATGAAATATATACTATGTGTATAGTTTCTAAAGAAGATGTTCTTACGGAAAGAGCAGATTTGACTGCAGAATATATTGCAATAAATACGATGTTATATGCACGGTTTATAAATAACCGTAATGTTACTAAAGCCATTACATATTTTAATGATTTAATGAGAGATTTTTTTTCTGAAACGGAATTTGAATTACAAGTTTATGAGGCGATGTTGGATTATTTTAACAGTTTTGCTTGCTTAAGTGATTGTTATGAATTAGAATGTCTTGATGAATTTGAAGATATTTTATTGGAATTTGATAGCTGTGTTGATCAAAGGTTTATTGAAAGTATGACAATCTTAGAACATTTTCGAGATATTATCGCGAGTAATATTCTCACTGATAAAAATTATTTTGTCAAAGGACTTACTAATAAGACAAGTCAAGAGATGAAAAACAATATATTGGCAAAAATTCCGGGAGGATCAAAAGATGTTTGAGAAAATGTTAGCAGTTACGAATGAGTCTTTGACATATTTAAGAGCTGAAAAACAAATTCTTGTAGGAAATATCTTTTATTTTACTTCATATTTGAAGGAAGTTGATAATGATCCCGAAATTATTGAAGATGCTTTAAGGGAAATTGTTGAATATCTTGCGCAGATGGCTCATTGTGTTGATGAAGAATATAAGATTTTTGACGCTATAAACCGCTATTTATATAGTTTATGTAATGATTCGTGTGCTTTTAATGGTTTTGAGTTAAGTGATGAATATAAGTTATTTCAAGGAATAATACCTATGTTAAATCAAAGTAGATCAATGCGTATATCTGAGTATTTATGGTATATAAGAAATTATAGAAGTTACATTGATACAAATAGAATAGCAAAAAGTTATAAGATTTTTGCTAAAAAGAGAACTATTAGTGATGAAAGTTATGCCAAATTATATGAGACAATTCCTCATAAATAAAAAGTACATAAGTTATCTTATTTCACTTATGTACTTTTTTAATGCTCTAGCCTCTGGTCCAAAGATAATCTTTAATTGGTTATCTATTTCGACAATTCCTTTAGCACCTAATTTTTGAATACCATCCTTATCAACGATAGATACATCTTTTAAAGTAACTTTAAATCGCGACATATTAACTTCGGTATCTAAAATATTATCTTTACCACCAAGGTATTGTACTAATTTGTTTATTTCTAGGTTAAAGTTTTTATGATGTAATTTGACAATAACTAAAGAAATAATAAGTAGAACTACAGCTATTAATACATATTGTATTATATAAGTCCAATCCATTTTTTTATCACCAACTTTAATATACTATAAATATCGAAAAAAAGCAAATACATTGATAAATGTTAATTTAAATGTGAAGTGCAACAAAGTTGCATTGAAAAAGACATATGAGTA
>CAJTKV010000010.1:44638-55347 GCA_910577075.1 uncultured Bacilli bacterium | reverse complement strand
TACTCATATGTCTTTTTCAATGCAACTTTGTTGCACTTCACATTTAAATTAACAAAGCTCTAGAATTTTGCATTATTTAAGGAATTTTGCTATAATAGTCCGCGAATTGAGGGGATTATTATGTCAGCACCAAAAAACGGGATGAATGATGTACCAATAAAAAGATTTTATTTTCAGGAGTATGTTGAACGTATTAAACTTAATAATAGAGTTTTAGAGCATATGGAGGATACTAATCGAGAATTCGATGAATATATGAAGTTTTTAAAGCAATTTGATGATTATGCAGTTGTAACTTTTTGGATATCACAATTTTATGAGGAATTAATTAGTTCCTTTAAGATGGAACATGCTAAAATGATTAATTTTGACTTAATTGATAAGAATAATTTATTCTTTAATTCATTGAGTATTAATCATAAACGAATACAAGATTTGCATCAATTTGTTATGAATGCAACAGGTCAGCCTTGTGATAATCCAGGATATCGAGTAACTAATGTAAAGGTTAGCAAGGTAACCCAACAGGGAGAATTAATCTTCTGGCGCGGTGTTGAAAAAGAAGATATTAAATTCTTTATGGATCAACTTATTGAACTTTATAAATCAAGATCTTTATCAGTTATTAATACTAATCCCTTCTTTAAAAGTGCTTTAATTCATCTATTATGCGCAAGAATTCAACCATTTTCTGATGGAAATAAGAGAACTGCAAGACTTTTATATGGTATGAAGTTTACCAATTTAATTAATGAAATTTATGGTATGAATTTGAAAATTAGTCCATTTAATATATCGCCTAATTTACTTTTGAATCAATTAACTTATGCTAAGAGAATTAATGATATATGGTTTGATATGGAACATGATAATAATGATGAACTTAATTTATGGTTTAACTTTATATTAGATATGATTGATGAACAGTTATTTTATCAAATGTCTCAGAAAGAAAAATTAATGACATCTTTAAATAATATTGAATCAATGGCGAAGATGGAACCAGATGAGATTAAACAATTAATAGTAAAAATGAGAATTAAATAAAAATTCTCTTTTTTTTGTCTATTAATATTGATATAATTTTAATATGGTGTTTAATAAGTGAAAGGAGAAAGTTAATGGAATTAATCGATGTATTAGATGAAAATGGGATTAAAACTGGAAAGGTTTTACCAAGAGATGAAGTACATAAAAAAGGACTATGGCACCGAGCAATCGTCGTAGCTATTGTCAATGAAAAGAATGAGATTTTAATTCAACAGAGAGCTTTAGATAAAGAGAAAAATGCTGGGATGTGGGATATATCCGCGGCGGGTCATATTTCAAGTGGACAAGATTCTTTAATGGCAGCCGCACGAGAGATAAGTGAAGAAGTCAGTGTAAGCTTAGGTTATAGTGTTGAAGTTAAAGATTTTAGATTTATGTTTTCTTTTAGAAAAGAACAAATATTTTCTGATGACTTTGTCGAAAGGCAATTTTATGATTTCTTTATTTTAAGACAGAATGGATTAAATATCGAAAATATAAGATATCAAAAAAGTGAAGTAAACGCAATTAAATTTGTAACTATTACAGAACTAAATGAAATGCGTGAAAAGAAAATGTTAGTTGATAGAGAAGCATGTTATGATGCATTAAATGATTATTTGTTTAGATTATAGGAGAGTATTTATGAAGGAAAAAACATTAGTTATATTAGCTGCTGGAATGGGTAGTCGTTTTGGCGGAATGAAACAAATTGAACCAGTTGGTCCAAATGGGGAATTTATTATAGATTATTCGATTTATTCGGCTATTAGATATGGTTTCAATAAAATCGTCTTTGTTATAAAAGAGGAAAATTATGATATATTCAAAGAAACTATTGGATCACGCGTAGAGGATAAGGTTAAAGTTGAATATGCCTTCCAAAGATTAGAAGATATTCCTGAGGGATTTGTCGTTCCAGAGGGAAGACGTAAACCTTGGGGTACAGCACATGCTGTTTATGCAGCAAGAGATTATATAAATGGAAATTTTGGTATTATTACTGCTGATGATTTCTATGGTGATGATGCATTTAGAGTATTATCTCTTGGAATTGATGATACAAACGATTATATAATACCAGGGTATGCAATTAGTGATACTTTATCCGAGAATGGTGCAGTTAAAAGGGGCGTTATAGTTCATGAAAATGGCATTGTTAAGTCCGTTACAGAGAGTTCATGTATCTTAGATGGCGAAAAAGTTAATTGTACTCCTTTAGATGAGTCTAAAGAGGAATTCTACGTCGAAAAGGATCATCCAGTATCAATGTTGATGAATGGATTTACTAAAGATATCTTAAATACGATTGGTAATGATATGCATGATGCTTTTGCCAATAATCAAGATCATTTATTAGATTATGAAATGTTACTTCCAGATATAATGGACGAAGACATCAAAAATGGCAAAACAATTCGCGTAGTTAATACAACAGCTCATTGGATGGGAATGACTTATAAAGAAGATAAGCAAGCGTTAGAAGAATTTATTAGAAGTGAAATTGCCTCGGGAGTTTATCCAGAAGATTTGTGGAAATAAAATTATGAAGAGATATTTAATTGTTTTATGTGCATTGACATTTATAATATGTGGATGTGAAAAGAAAAATTCTGATATTAAAGATGTGGATGTAAGTTCATCAACGACATCAAGTTCGACATCAATAACAACAACAACGAGTACTACTAGTACGACAGAAAAAACTACAATAAAAGAAAAAACAACTACAACAAAAAAGACGACTGCATGTCGCGTAAAGAAGTTTGATAAAAAATATAGTTATGCTTATAAAACGAAGAAAGAATGTATGAAAGAGGGAAACCTAGCATTCTTAGATATAAGTGATAATATCAATAAAGATGTCTTTGCCTATGATTGTCGACAAATAAAAGATGAATGTGGAAATACTTGGTATGGAGCATTCTTCTATGTCTATAATCAAAAAACTAGTAAGGAAGAAGAATTTTATTATTAAGAAAGGACAAGATAATTTAATCTTGTTTTTCTTATATTTAACGTGTATTATAAGTATTTAAGATGAGGTGTTTCTATGGAAGAAATAAGCAAAGTTAAAGAAGAACTACCAAAGAGTTATCAAGTAATTAATATTG
This sequence comes from uncultured Bacilli bacterium, assembly GCA_910577075.1. Classification (GTDB taxonomy): domain Bacteria; phylum Bacillota_I; class Bacilli_A; order RF39; family UBA660; genus CAG-582. The sequence continues at coordinate 52,204 of CAJTKV010000010.1, read as the reverse complement.
AAAGAATAGATGATTTTATATTTGTTCAAACGCAGGAGAAATCCTTTTTAATTGATAAAAATAAAAAGGTATATGATGTAGGAAATTATAGCCATGCATGCAAAATATATCATATGGGAAAGGATATATTTGCGGTTTTAGAGGGCAATTGTAAGCAAGATTTAGTAAATATAGAAAATAGAGAAGTTTATTTATCTCATAGAGTCTCATATTATTCAGGTATATGGAAAATAGATGATGATTATGTACATATTTCGGGACCGGATTATGAAGAAAGCCCACTTTTTAATATAAGGACAAAAAAGTTTATTAAACCAGATCTAGAAGTACCTGTTAAATACGGATGGAAATTAGCTCCTAATTTATTCGTCTATGAAAATAATGATTATGGCAAGGGGATATATCAAAAATTTATTATCAATCAAGATGGAGAAGTTTTTTATAATTGTGGATCTTATTTTCCCTATTATGAAGATGGCAACATAATTTTATCTAGTCTAAAAGATGAAGAGGTAATTGTCGTTCATGATGTTTTAAAGGGAGCAGGAAAATCAGAGATGCTATCTAGAAGTGATGCAATAAAATCTAATCCTCTAGTATATACTTCAGAGGGTGGTAGTGCTAAATCCATTTGCTTTATATCGGGCAAGGAGTTTTTAGTCGTTGATTTTAATATGAATATCTTGAAAAAGTATAATTTAGATATTGATTATGATGATGTAGAAATTCAAATATGGGGCGATATTGCAGTTATTATTGTTAAAAAAGGCGAAGAAAGTTATTGTATAGCCTTAAATATAAAGACTGGCAAACAAGTCAAACATCATGGTATTTGGGTATTACCTTTAGATGTCAAGGGACCTACCGTTATTCGCGGATGTGATGTCTTGGGTGATGATGATTATATGTTTACCATTTATGATGAAAATGGATGCGAGTATACACATCATCGCTCTCGTGATTGTTTTAATATCCACTCTGAAAAGATGAATTTGATTAGATTTTATGGTGTAGAGGGAATTAATGGGTGTCTAGTTTATAATATAGATACAAAAGAGGAAAAAGAAGTTCCTTGGCAAGATCCTAAATTTAAAATGAAAAATAATAAGTATATGGATTATGGCTTTGGTATCCGTTATGGAGAATCTTGGCGCGATGAAATAATTGATATCTTTGATCTAGATTTTAATGTCGTCTATGAAGGAATAGTTCCTAAAGATTTTAATATAAGAGGGGAAGATTTTAGCTATGAAGTTAAAAATGAATTACTTCTTTTGACAGTTCCTATAAGTGAAGGACCAAGAACTTATTATCGCAAGATTGTAATGGATAAAGAGAAAAATATTATATATGATTCTTTTAGTGGATATCTTTCTTTTATTGGAAATTTCTTACAGGTAATTGATGAAGAAAGTGGCAAAACTTATTATATAGATTCGAGAACCGGAAAAAGAGTCGATGATATCAGTTTAACTATGCAAGAATTTGCCTTGCCAGAAATGATAAATGTCGATGGAGAATGTGTGCGATTAATTAAGAAAAATGATGATAAAATTGATGAGTATTAGAGGCATTTTTGGTATAATAATAATAGGTGATAGGAATGGATAGATATAATGAACTTGTTGAATTAATTACGAAAGCCAACTATGAATATCATGTCTTAGATAATGCCGAAACTTTGACAGATGAAGAATATGATAATTATTTGAGAGAATTATATAAAATAGAAGAGGATCATCCAGAATGGATAAGAAGTGATTCACCAACTCATAAAATAGGTGGAGTAATCTTGGAAAAGTTTGAGAAAGTTACTCACAATATTCCAATGATGAGTTTAGCTGATGTCTTTAATGAGGATGAAATAAGAGAATTTGATGCGAGGATAAGAAATGCGGGAATTGATCCTAAATATGTGTGTGAACTTAAGATAGATGGTTTGAGTGTATCTTTAAAATATGAGAAGGGATTATTGGTATCAGGGGCAACTCGTGGTGATGGAGTAGTAGGAGAAGATATAACGCATAATGTCAGGACGATTAAGCAAGTTCCTCTAAAGTTAAATAAGCCTATTGATATTGAGGTTCGCGGCGAAATATATATGAGCAAGAAAACTTTAGAAAGAATTAATGAAGAGAGAAAAGAGAATAATGAACCATTGCTTAAAAATTGCCGCAATGCGGCTGCAGGTTCTGTTCGTCAGCTTGATTCAAGTGTTGCTGCAAAAAGATTCTTGGAAGTTTGGATATACCATTTGCCAGATCCCGAGGATTATGGAATAAAGACGCATCATGAAGCATTAGAGTTTATGGCTGATTTAGGTTTTAGAACTAATCCAAACAATAGACTAGTCAATTCTATTGATGAAGTTATGCAGTTTATTCAAGAGAAAAATGAGGCAAGAGAAGGATTACCTTATGATATAGATGGGGTTGTTATTAAGTTAGATGATTTACACGATCATGAAATTATGGGAAATACAATAAGATATCCAAAATGGGCATGTGCCTATAAATTTCCTGCGCAAGTTGTTTCAACTAAATTAAAAGATATTAAATTTACTGTGGGAAGAACGGGACAAGTAACCCCTAATGCCATATTAGAACCCGTAATGGTTATGGGGTCATTGATTAGCAAAGCCACTTTGCATAATGAAGAGTATTGTCTTGTTAAAGATATTCGCGTAGGTGATACGGTTAAGATAATTAAAGCAGGTGATGTCATTCCAAGAGTAGAAAGTGTAATTTTAGAAAATAGAATGAGCGATGCTCGACCTTTTGAATTTATCAAGGAGTGTCCGATATGCAAGAGTCCACTGATAAAAAAGGATGCAAGTTATTACTGTGTGAATGAGGAATGTCCTAAAAAAGATATTGAATCTCTAATTCACTTTGCTGCAAGAGATACGATGAATATCATCGGTTTAGGAGATGCCATTATCGAAGATTTCTTTAATATGGGATATATTAAGAGTATTCCAGATATTTATCGCTTAGATAGATATGTTGAAGAACTAAAGCTTCTCGAAGGTTTTGGAGAAAAATCGATTAATAATTTATTAGATAGTATAGAAGAATCTAAAAAGACAGGTTTGGATAGATTATTATTTGCCGTTGGTATAAGATATGTTGGCAAGAAGACGGGAAAGATTTTGGCCAAGCGTTTTAAAAATATTGATGCTTTAGCTTCGGCAAGTTTTGAAGAATTGGAAGCGATAAGAGACATTGGAGATGTCATAGCTCAGTCCGTTGTCGATTACTTTAATGATGAAGATAATTTAAAAATGATAACTGAATTAAAAGAACTTGGTTTAAATATGGGTTATGAAAGCAATGAAGTGGAAGAAGAAACGATTTTTACTGGCAAGACTTTTGTCCTAACAGGTACACTTGATTCAATAACAAGAGATGATGCTAAAGAAAAAATTGAAAATCTAGGTGGTAATTGCAGTGGTTCTGTTTCGAAGAAGACAGATGTCGTTATTGCGGGGCATGATGCCGGAAGCAAATATCAAAAGGCTGTTGATTTAGGAATAGAAATCTGGGATGAAGCAAAATTTTTAGAAATGTTAAATATTTAACATTTTTTTGTTGTGTAAATTTGATTGTCAATGTGACGATTATTAAACTAGCACCTTTTTTACCATGCTATAATCAAAATAGGTGATTAAGTATGACATATCCAGTTGAAGAAATGAATTATAAGATGAAATTTTTGAATGATAAAATTGAGAATGGCGAGAAACTTACTTTAGAGGAAGAAGATTATATGAAAAAAATGGCATTCTTTAAAAAAAATTATGATGCAATGTGTCTTGAACAACAGTTAAAGAATGTGGAAATTGACGAAGATGCCGTTTTGACCCTTTTAGCGAAAAAGCGCGAGGAGTTAGTAAAAGTTATTAGAGGAACAAAGTCGAAAAACAAGTTGCCGCAACTACGCAATCAGGTTAAGAATATCGATGAATTTATGCAAAGTGATGCTGTAAAACACTTTAAAGAAGTGTTACTTGACAATAATTCTATTAAACATGTTGATATTGTCAGAGTATTTAGTGATTTGGCATATAAGGATCGTTTTTTAAGTGCTTCTTATTTGGCAGGAGATAGAAAACCGGGTTTTTATGGCTCAGCTTTTGCGTTAGAAAATCAGTATTTGAAAACAATGACATTTAATCGCCCATTAATTGATTTAACGAGACGCGTATTGATGGGAGATTTCTCCTTATATAATGCTTTAAAAGAGGGAAAATCTACGTTGGAAGATGGAACTTTAATCTCTGATGAGTTTCGCAAAATTAGGCTTGAAGATATAAGTGCTATAACACATTATGGACGTGGTAGAGTTGACGATATGGAAGATCATACATTTGATACATTGAAGGATGATTTAGATATCTTGGTGGCAATAGATCAAGTTCAAAAAGGCGATATAACGAAGGTGGATGATGCACCTATTAAAGATGCAATTAGGGATATACTTATGGGTATTATATCGGGAAAATATACAGTTAAAGATTTTACTAATTATCAGATACTCGATTATTTTGATAAGGGAATAGATACTACTAAATTTAGAGAATTGTTAAAAAGAAATAATTTCAATATAGACAGCGTACAGAGGGAAGTGTTCCAAGATGATTTACTTAGAGTAACGAACCTTAACCAAAGAGAAAATTTGTTTATTGATGAAAATGGCGAACTAAATGTGGCAAATATTTCTCTTGCCTCAGCTGTTATGAATGGGGAAGATGTAGATGATGAGGAAAGCTTATCAGCCGATTTGAGTTGTCTAAATAGAATAAATTATTATCAACCAGCACATAGAAATAATCCTCATGAATATGAACGTGATAAATATGATGTAAAAATTCTCTTAGCAATAGCAAGATATAAAGATGAATTAAAAAAAGAAATAGAACAAGATGCAGTTGAAATAAAAAAATGATGAATTAAGATGATGTTTTGGTTATATTAAAGTTTGGGTGGTTTTATTATGACAACGGAAGAATTACTTTTAAGATACGTAGAAGAAACGGATATATTAAGTGATGAAAAGAGCATTATGGTAATTTTATTTGGCAGTAGAATTACCGGTGATTACAAAGAATCTAGTGATTTAGATGTTTTGGTAATTGTTCCCCATGAGGATGGATATTTTGGCAGAGAAAAGAGAATGATTGATGGAATTCCTGTCGAGACTATTTTTATGTCTAAAAGTACGATGATGAGAAAAATAGCCAATGAGTATTGGACAGGGTCTAAATTCTTGGAAAGCGTATTATTAACGGGAAAAGTAGAAAAATCTCTGGATGGGGTGTGGTTAGATGCCGTAAAAGAGATAAAGAGATTAAGTGAATTTAAAAAGGATAAGCAAGCATTTAGCAGTTATTGGCAAGAAAAATTGGATCAAATATTGTATCAATATCGGCATGCAAATGGTAATGAAAAGAAATTATATTATTTTGTATTCATCAATCTTTTAAGAATGATGTATCATTTTATGAATAATTATTCGAGTATTACCGATTGGAAATTTTATCAAATGTATACTAATAAAGAAAAGGCCAAACTATATAAACTTGATTTGCCTGATGAGGAATTTATCGATGCTATGGTTAAGGCTTTAGAGAACACAGATGATATGGAAGAAACTTTAAAAAAAATATTTCACTTTGCTGGCTATACAGATTACGAAAAGGAAAAAAGGCATGTATATATCGAAGAAGATTGGCATCGATGTCTATCAAAGCAGGAAATTGAGAAGGAGCTCATGTATTTAGGAAGTAATGTTGCAAAGGTAGAGGAGATGTTACTTTTAGAAAGTAAAGAGGCAGAGTGTTGTTATTTTCTATTGCTCGAATATATGAGAGATAAAACTTTTTATATTGGACCTAAAGATACCAGTGGATTTGATAGAATTTTTAAAAGGGCTCTTGATACAGAAGGAGCTGAAGAGAGAATACGTGTTTTAGAAGAATTATTACACGAATTAGATAAAGAATATGAATTTGACTATGATGATTATTCACTTTAAGAAATGTTATAGAAACATTTCTTTTTTTGAAGTTTAGATGTATAATAGCGAATAAAAGTGGATGTGATGATATGACAACAAGGGAATTGATTCAAAAATTTCAAGAACAAAATGCCATAATGGAAAATAAAAAGATAATGGGTATGATTGTCTATGGGAGACGAATAAATAATCTTGCCAAGGAAAATAGTGACTTAGACGTATTTTTAATTTCGAGTGGCAATAACTCCTATAAAGGAATGCAAACTATTGATGGTGTGAAAATAGATATCAATATCGTATCTTTAAATCACATATTTTCACTTATTGAGCAAGATCATCGTGAAAATGCCAGTTATTATCCTTCCGTTTTTAATACAGGAGTTGTCCTCAAAAATGAGGAAGGCGTTGTTGATTTTATCAAAGATAGAGTAAATGAGCATGAGAAGTTCTCAACACTTAAAAGAGAAATGCAAAATTACGAGGAAGCGAACTTGGGCAATTTATATATGGAATTTATAAATATGTCGCGAGATACTATTTATGATGATTATTTATATTATAATTTACTTGAGAAAATTCGCACTAATTATTTTTATTTACATAACTATTCAAGAGTGGGATTCAATAAAGTATATGATTGCTTTAGAAACAGCCAATGCATTAATACATATTATCAATTGAAATTGCCGGATAGAAAGTTTATGGATTTTTATTTAGAAGCTCTATTTGAAAAAGATTATAAAGCCCGATTAGAAATTTTGAATAATATGTTTGCTATGATTGGTATAAATCCGGATTTATTGTATAGTGAAAAAGTATATTTAGATGAATACTGTAGTGGTTTAGATTTGAAGATGGTTTATTTAAGGGAAAAAATAGCAAAAGTAGAAATGTCACTTATAAGTGAGCATCCCGCTAGTGACTATGTTTATTATGTAGCTTTATATAGATTGCAAAATCTAATGTGGCTAATAAATGACGAGGAAAGTCATGATGCTATGGAAGAATTTTCTAAAGCTTTATTAAGTACGGATATTGATGCAAGAATAAAAAGTTTAGAGAATATATTTACCTATGTAAGTAAGAGTTTTAATATCGATTTTGATAATTATTTAATTAAAAAATATTGATGTTGTCAAAATATGACGACACTTTTTTTAGTATAAGGCAATTGCATATAAGCATATATTGTAGTATAATTATGGTACTTATTTGAGGTGAAATAATTATATGAAAAAATTAAAAGCTTTTTATAAAAATAATCGTATATACTGTATTTTAATGCTTGTTTCTCTTTTTTGTTTTATATTGATGGGATCAGCAGTGGTAATATACTTTGTTCATCAGGCTAGTTCGGATAAATATGGGGCAAGACTAGAAGATATCGATGCTTACCCAGTTAATTCAGAACTTGCCAAATTAGAAACATTTTATAAAGAAAGTGATGGAGTAGAGAAGGCATCTGTACGTTTGCAAGGCAAAATTATCTATGTTAGAGTAGAAGTGGATGCCAAGATGACGATAGATGATATGCAAAATATTGCTACG
>CAJTKV010000010.1:0-44629 GCA_910577075.1 uncultured Bacilli bacterium | reverse complement strand
AAAGAGCTATTATGACTTACAATTTACTTTTAATAGAGATGGATTGCCACCTTATTCGGGAAGTAAGGCATCAAGTAGAACAGTTATCACTTGGAGTAATTATAATATTGTTAGTGAAGAGACGACAACTACTACTTCGAAGAAAAAGAAGAAATAGGTGAATTCATGAAAAAGATTAAGAAAATAATAATTGCAATAGTAATAGGTGCTTTATTATTAACAGTTGGGGGAGTTATCCTTTACAATACAATAGTAGATGAAAATTCATTATCAATATCAGAGAAAAAGTGGATTGATACAAATTCATCTTCCGTTATTTCATTATCGATACCTAATGATATTCCTGTGTTCGGTTCAACAGGAGAAGGAGTGTTTTTTGATTTTTCGTCCTCTTTAATTAGCGATTTAGGATTAAATATCAATAATAATACGGTTTCTTACTTATCTAATATTGAAGGATATGGATTTTTTATAACAGATACCTATAGTCAAACGGATTTACTTTTGTTTAAGGATCATTATGTCTTAGTTAGTAAAAATACTGGTGTAATTAATGATGCTAGTGTTATACCTAGTTTAAAACCAGGAATTTTATCAACCTCTAAGGATCGCGTTAAGGAATATTTTAATAATGATAGTGATTTTTTTAAGGAATATGACAATTTTACTAAGATTAGTGAGGATTTAGCTAATGGAACAATCGAGTATGCCTTGGTACCATTAAATGAATATAAAGATGAATTGATTTCTAATAATGTAAACATCTTAAAACATCTATCAGATTTAAATAAATTCTATTATTTTCATTTAGGAGAAGATAAAGATTTAAATTCAATTTTGACTAAACAATTTAATGCTTGGAAGAAGAAAAATTTTAATAAATCGTATGATAATAATAATTTTAAATTATTTGTCGATATGTTAAAGTTAAGCGAAGTAGAACAGGATACTTTAACTAATAAAGTTTATCATTATGGATTTGCTGAGATGCGTCCTTTTGAAGTATTAGCTAGTGGTGAGTATGGCGGAATTACAGCAGCTTATCTAGAGAGTTTTTCTAATTTTTCTAATGTAGAATTTACCTATAAAAAATATAAGAATTCAACAGAATTAGTTCAAGCAGCTTTAAATGGCAGTATTGATATGTATTATAATTACTATAACATTATAACCAATTATATTGATTCAGGAGCTTTAAAACCTATTAATTATTATGTTATTGCGCATAATTCAATAGATTTAAGTTTATCCAATATAAATGGATTACAATACCAAACTGTCTATGTTCTTAAGAATTCCTATTTGGCAGATTTAATTAAGAATTTACCAGGTATAAATATAATTGAATATGAAACCATGAGTGAACTTAAGAAAATTGCTAAAAAAGAGAATATTATTTTATTAGATGAAGATACTTATGAATATTATTTGACTAATATAATTAATTCTTATTCGGTAAGATATAAAGGTGTCGTAGATGATGAGTATTATTCTTTCCGTTATAAGAATGATACGGATCCAATATATAAGTTATTTAGCGCCTATACTAAGACAATTGATCCAAATGATTTACTTAGAACAGGTATTACTACTTACAATAAGGTAAATAAGCGTGGAGAAATAGTTGGAACTATTGCAATTTATATTTTAGGGGCAGTAGTTATATTGGCATTAGCGTTTGTTATCTATCATAAAAAGGCTAAAAAAGTTAAATTAAATACGAAAGTTAAGAAAGAAGATAGGTTAAAATATATCGATCTTTTAACCTCTTTAAAGAATAGAAATTATTATAATGAAAAAGTAAACATTTGGAATAAGAATACCATTTATCCACAAGCTTGTATTGTTATGGACATCAATCGTGTTAAGGAATTAAATGATACTTTAGGACATGAAGAGGGGGATAAGCAAATTCAGGCTGTTGCAAATGTTTTAATCAAAACTCAGATAGATAATACGGAAATAATCCGTACAGATGGTAATGAATTTTTAGTTTATGCTATCGGTTATTCCGAAAAGCAAATTGTTTCTTATATGAAAAAGTTATTAAAGGAATTTGGCAAGTTACCTCATGATTATGGTGTTCCTATGGGATTTAGTATGATTGAAGATGATACTAAGCTAGTGGAAGATGCCTTTAATGAAGCGAGTATTCAAATGCGGAAGAATAAGGATTTAGCTGAGGCAAAAGATGACAAAAAAGATAAATAAAATAAGTCGCGATACGAAGGATAGATTTATAAATTATATAACTAAAATATGGGAAATAATTAAGAAACCAGAGATGGGAATATTACCAGGGCAGTTGGCGTTCTTTATGCTACTTTCTTTGGTACCAATTATTACTTTATCGGGATATGCAGCCGGATTGTTTAATATCAATTTTAATACTATAATTGATATGTTTGGAAAAATAGTACCAGGAGGAATTGATACAATAGTTCCTTATCTAAATGGTAATACTATTGATTTAAAATTAGCGATTATATTTATATGGATGTTTTATTTGGCTAGTAATGGTTGTAATACGGTTATTCTTATAAGCAATCAAATATATGGTCTTAATCAGTCGAATTTTATTAAGAGAAGAATTAAGGCGATATTTATGACTTTGGCAATAGTGTTGTTAGTCTTATTTATGCTTATAGTTCCAGTGTTTGGAAATAAATTAATTGAGTTATTAGCACTTTATAATTTAGATAATGTCATTAGTAAAGTATATAGGGTATTACAAGGACCTATAACGTGGTTGATAATGTTTATATTTATTAGATCACTTTATGAGTTTGCTCCTGATAGAGTACGAAAAAATTCACATTTAAATACGGGCTCTTTATTTGCAACGATGGGATTTATCGTAGTTACAGAGGTATATAAGATGTTTGCCAATAATATGACGACATATAATATGTTCTATGGAGCATTATCTAATATAGCTTTAATTATGTTGTGGCTATATTTCTTATCTTTTGTCTTTGTTATTGGATTATCACTTAATTATGGTGAAGAATTAGATAAGGAAAAAATGGAGAAAACTGGAGCTTTAAGAGTATTGAAAAATAGATAGAGAGGATTATTCCTCTTTTTTAGTTAGGAGAGATATTTAAAATGATTATCTTTTTTAGACTTTATTTGGTATAATTTAGGTAGATTGGGAGTTATTGGTTATGAATTTATTAGAAGTAAAGGGTATGAATGTGGAAATAGAATTAAATGGCATTATGACTTCGGTTATTGGGCCGACTAATTCGGGCAAGACGACTTTGTTAAAAAAATTGTGTCATATTCTACCTAATGATGATATTTTTATTGATGATGTTTCTATTAAAGAGTATGATGTAACTTTTTTAAAGAATAATATCGTCGTAGTTTTTGATGATAATGAATATAATAGTGAATATGTCTCTGAAGAACTATATTTTAATTTGCATGAACTTGGCTATAGACTTGATGAGATAAATAAAAGAATTGAGGATTTAGCAAATTATTTTAAGGTAACTAATTTACTCGATAGAGATATTCATTCGTTAACTATGGAAGAAAGAATTTTAATAAAGATCTTATCTTATTTGATTATTAAACCGAAGATATTGGCCATGGATAATTTATTTGGCTATTTGGATAGCAAACATGTTAAGAATATCTTAAAGTACATAAAAGAGAATAATATAACTTTAATAAATGTAACCACTTATTCATCACATATACTTATGGGAGAAAATGTCATCGTTATGAATAATTATAAAGCCTTGATGTGTACGAAAGTCTCTAGTGTATTAGATGGCAATAGTATTCTTCCTTATATGGGTATAAAATTGCCATTTATAATTGACTTATCACATAATTTAATACTCTATGGACTTATTGATAAACTCTATTTTGATGATAGAAAGCTGGTGGATAAACTATGGAAGTAGTGTATACAAAAGATATTCCTGAATCTTTTACTTATAAGGGTGTTGTTGGGTTAATTGGCGATGTCCATGATTTAGAACATCAGGGATTTGATATAGATGGAATTGTCTATGACGATAATTGGACGGTTAAGAGATTTTTAAATGGACTACATTTTAAATTAAATGTGCGCATTGAAAGTTTGTTTAACTATTTGGAATTAGATATGAGTTATTTGAATGTCAAGATAAAGGATTTATCAAAGACGAATTTTAAATATGTCTTATTATCATATTTATTGTTAAACAATAAAAAAACAATAATATTTGACTATTTTGATGTTGGGTTAATATATAAAGAGCAAAAGAAATTAATAAAAATAATTCATAATTTAGCAAATGAAGGTATTAGGATGATTGTCATAAGTAAGGATTTAGTATTTTTAAGTCAAATAGTTGATACTCTTGTGATAATTAAAAATGATAAAGTCATTTATGCTGATGTCATGATGAATTTATTTAAAGAAGACAAGGTAGATATAGATGTTCCAGAGATTGTTAAGTTTATCAAATTGGCTAAGAAAAGAGATGCAGATATTAGCTATACTTTTGATAGTTTAGAGTTATTAAAGGATATATATAGGAGTGTTGCAAAATGAAGTATGTTGCTAGTGTTGCTTATGATGGATCTAAATTCTATGGCTTTCAAAGACTTCCCCGTCATAAAAGTGTTCAAGCGGAAATTGAAAGAGTTTTGACGAAAATTAATAAGACAGTCGTCGTCGTTAAGGGAGCAGGAAGAACAGATAGAGGAGTTCATGCATTAGATCAAAGGGTGCATTTTGAATTGAGTGTCGATATTCCCGAAGAGAGACTCATTAAAGCGATGAATGATATGCTAGATCCAGCAATTCACATAAATGGAATAACTGTAGTTGATAAAGATTTTCATGCGCGCTTTGATGTTAAGAAAAAGGAATATGTCTATGTTGTCTATACGGGAGAGTATGATCCTTTATTAATCGATTATGTTCATAGATTTACAGATAAGCTTAATATAAGAAAAATGCGAATTGCCTCTAAATACATGATTGGAGCGCATTCTTTTGAGTATTTTACATCCGGTGAAAGAGAATCTTATAATTCGATAATATTTAATGTGCGCATTAAGAAAAAGGGAGAGTTCATCTATTTTACTTTTGCTGGTAAGAGTTTTTATCACTATATGGTAAGGAATTTAGTTGGGGCTTTATTTCAAGTAGGACTTGGCAATATTGAACCAATGGAGGTTAAAAGAATGGTGGAAAATGCGAGCTCAGTTACGACGCCAACAATGCCACCGAATGGTCTTTATTTGAATAAAATATACTATTAATCGTAAAAAGAGCATAAAATTAAACAAATAGTTAAATTATGTTTGACTTTTAATGTCTTATAGCCTATAATTTTAAATGGTACATTTTTTAAATCTTTAATTTCGATTGGATGTGGGAAGTTCATGAGAAAGGGATTTTTGAAAGGGAAATATTATGAAAAATACATTCATGCAAAAAAAGGAAACTGTTGAACGTAAATGGTATGTAATTGATGCTACGGATTTACCATTAGGACGTGTAGCAACTAAAGCTGCTCATGTTTTAAGAGGAAAACACAAAGTAACTTTTACACCACATGTTGATTGTGGAGATTATGTTATCATTACTAATGCTAGTAAAGTTAAATTAACTGGTAATAAGTTAAATGATAAGATGTATTATGATCACTCAGGATATCCAGGAGGATTAAGAGAACGTAATGCAAAAGAAATGGTTGAAAAATATCCTGTTGAAATGGTAGAAAGAGCTGTTAAGGGAATGCTTCCAAATGGTCGTTTAGGACGTCAAATGTATAAGAAATTATTCGTATACGCTGGTGAAGAACATAACCAACAAGCTCAAAAGCCAGAAAAAATGAGTATATAGTAGGAGGGTAAGTTATGAATAAAAAAGTTATTACTGCAAGTGGTAGAAGAAAATCTAGTACTGCACAAGTTAAAATGGTTCCAGGAACTGGTAAAATTATCGTTAATGGAAGAGATGTTAATGAATACTTACCATTCGAAGTATTAGTTATGGATTTAAAACAACCATTAGTTGCAACAAATAATGAAACAACATTTGATATTACTATTACTGTAAGAGGTGGAGGTTTCTCAGGACAAACTGGAGCAATTAGACTTGCTATCACTAAGGCATTGTTAATTTATGATGAAGGTACAGATGCATCTAGTGAAACTTCTTATAGAAAAATCTTAAAAGAAGCTGGATTTATTACTCGTGATCCAAGAGTTAAAGAACGTAAGAAATATGGTCTTAGAAAAGCTCGTAGAGCACCACAATTCTCAAAACGTTAATTTATGCAGTTTTCAAAGCTCACATATGTGGGCTTTTTTGCTGCACTAAAATGCCGATTTAAGTTGAATAATCATAGGTTATAAAGTATTTTCAATCACTTTGTTTGACGCCAGCCGAATCAGCCGTGTGAACGAATTAGGTATTAGTGTGGTATAATTAATTATAGGATGTGATTATTATGAAAGAAAGATTTTTAGATAATGTTCTTGATGGATTCTATAAAAACGGATATGTTGAAGATGACCGCTTAACAAACGATAAAATGCACTATATAGAATTCATTACAACAACTACATATATAGATAAATATTTAAAACAAGGTGACAGAATTTTAGAAGTTGGCGCTGGAACAGGAGCATACTCTTTACATTATGCTAATAAAGGATATCAAGTAGACGCTATTGAATTAGTACAAGCAAATGTTGATGTAATGAAAAGCAAAATCAAAGATAATATGAATATAAATGTTATACAAGGTAATGCGTTAGATTTATCAATGTATGCTGATAATACTTTTGATGTAACATTAGTTTTAGGACCTTTGTATCATTTATTTAAATATGAAGAAGAGAAAAAAGCAATCAGTGAAGCTATTAGGGTTACCAAACCTAATGGTAAAATATTAATTGCCTTTATATTATTTGATTTAACAATGCTTACATGGGGATTTCAAGATAAAAATATTTATGAAAATTATGGTGCTGACAAACAAGTTTCACTTGATTTTAAACCAAATAATTCAGAAGATTTAATATTTAATATGAGATACTTTGATGAAGTTAAAGACTTGATGAATAAATTTGATGTAAAAAAAATGTGTTATGTAGCAACAGATGGCGTTGGAAGAGTTATGAGAGAAAATATTAACAATATGACAAAGAAAGAGTATAAAATGTTTGTTGATTATCATTTATCAATTTGTGAGAGAGAAGATTTAATTGGTTATAGTGGTCATATTTTATCAATAGTTGAAAAATAGAAGATATAATTAAGGTGATAGACAGATAGTAATTTAAAAGTGAGGTGTTAATAATGGAAATAAGGAAATTTAATTTAGAAAAGCATTTAAAGAAAATAGAAGCATTTTTAAGAGAACAATACATAGAAAATAATAATATGACTTCATGGTTACCAGAGAGATTACACGATCTAATTTATAGAATGGATACACAATATATAGAAAAAGGAAAGCCCAAGTCAAGTGATTATATATTTTTCTGGGAAGATAAAAATGAAATAGTTGCATGTATTCTTCCGGATGGTGATGCAATTTATATGAGTATAAAAAAAGGATATGAAGAATTATATAAGTTGATGATTGAGTATTCCGAAGAAAATTGCATTGAATTATTTACTAAAGATGAAGATGGAACAGTTGATTTTTTAGTTATTGCAAATGACAGTCTAAAGTATAGACAAGAAATTTTGAAAGCCAAAGGTTATAAAAAGCAAGTAGAAGAAGATTACGATAACTATGTGAATCCCCAAGAAACTGATGTTTTTATTGATTTGCCAGATGGATATAAATTACTTTATGGAGACGATTATAATAATGAATCCAACAAATGGAGTGCTTGTAATTTAGGCTTTCATCCGGATTTAGAAGATCCGAACTATGAAAATAATATGAGTGCATATAATTCAAGAAAAGCATCATCAATGTACAAAGATAGTTTTGAGTGCTTAATAATTGATGAAAATTCTAAAGAAAGAAATAATGTTTGCTCTTATTGTTTTGTGTATGTTGATGTTGAATCAAAAACCGCATTTATTGAACCTGTAAGTACAAGGGAAAAATATAGGCATAAAGGTATTGGAACTGCAATGATGCACGGAGTAATGCTAAAATGCAAAGAATTAGGAATTGAAAAGTGTTATGTTAATTCATATGATTGGAGAAAGAAATTTTATAATGCGGCGGGATTCATCACTGAAGATAGTATAGGTTTTTGGCATAAAAAAATTTAATAACAATAAGTATCTTTATTTGATGAGTAATACAAATTACAATTTAGGAGTGATATATATGTTTAATTTGAAAAGAGAAAAAATGAAAAAAAATATATTTTTTGTTTTAAATATATTATTTTGCATATTAACTTTAATTGGAGCATTTTTGTGTCTTACTGAAAAAGTAAATAATGCAGGATATGCGATTATACCAATGCTTATAGATTTAGTTTTTAATTCATTATATCGAAATAGCAAAAAAACAATAGAAGAGAATACTAAGTGATTGTTAAATTACAATTTGTTGAATGGAGGAATATTTATGAAAAAAATATTTTTTATTAGTATGTGTTGTGTTATATGCTTGTGTGGTTGTAGTAATAATGAAAAAGCAAATTTTAATTATACAAATGAAGAACAATTAGAAAAAGAGATTACAACAAATTTAGACCAAATTGTAGAAGTAACGGATATTACATCTTCCAATCCCTATGATTATACTAAAAATGATTTTTATAGGAATATTGTGAAATTAGGTAAAGATGCAGTTCCTGTATTGGAAAATATGTATAAAAATAAAAAACTGTCAGGAGTAAATGCTTATCTTTCTGCTTTAGCAATACAAGATATAACGAAGTGCAATTTACATGAGGAATATAATTTGGACTGGTCGACTGCTGAAGAATTTTATGCTTTATGGGAAGATAATAATTGCTCATTTAAAAAATAAAAAGATTACAATTTAGGAGTGAGAAAAAATATGAAAGCATATGGATATGATAAGAATGATGAAGAGTATGAAAAAATAATAGAATTGAGTCAGGTAACATTAAGTTGTAATAAATTCGACATAGATAAGATTATAAACTTCTTAGTTGAAGTAAAAAAAGAAATGGAAAATAAAAAAGTTGAAGATGGAGATCATTGGCACTATAGAGATTATAATGATTCTTGGAATGAAAGTGAATCCGATTTAATTATTTTTGCAGATGAGAGCCAAAAAGATTAAATTACAATTTATCGAGTAAATCATATTTTTGATTTACTCTTTTTTTGATATAATTAAAGAGAAAGGAAAATAGTAATTTGTCGATTATAAAGAAAGAGGTAGAATTATGGTACATTTAGTATATTGTGATGATAAGTCAAAAGAATTAAATAAGATTTTAGATGGTAGTAAAACAATGGTTATCAGAGGAGCAGCAGGAAGAAAAATACCACATAGCAGAGTATTTAAAGATGAAGTATTATATTTTATGGAAAAAGGAACTAAAAAAATAACAGCTAAAGCAGTTGTAACAGAGGTTCAAAATTTTGTTAAATTAACAGAAGATGAAATAACAAAAACTATTGAAGATAATAATAGTAAATTACAACTAACTGATAAACAAAAAGAAAGATGGCATAAAAAGTGTTTATGTTTAGTTGAATTTAAAAATGTAGAGGAAATAACACCATTAGACTTCGATCATCAAGGCAATATGGATGATTGGTTAATTATTGAAAAAATAGAAGATGTCGTTGTTGGCACTAGCATTCCTTACAACTATGAAAAATCGAGATTTTAGTTAAGTAATTCTATTAAATTACACTTTAGGAATGGGAAAGAATATGAAAGCATATGGATATGATAAAAATGATGAAGAATATGACAAAATAATAGAATTGAGTCAGGTAACATTAAGTTGTAATAAATTCGACATAGATAAAATTATAAATTTCTTAATTGAAGTAAAAAAAGAAATGGGAAATAAAAAAGTTGAAGATGAATATCATTGGCATTATAGAGATTATAACGACTCTTGGAATGAAAGTGAATCTGATTTAATTATTTTTACAGATGAGAGCAGGGAAGATTAGATTACATTTGTTGAGGAGAAACGATATGAAAGTATTAGTGGATTTTGCATTTCTAATAATAATATATTTTTGGAAATTTTATAAAAAATGGAAAGAAAAAGGTAGAGATGTATTGTTAATAAATACTATAACGTATATATACTTATCTTTTGTATTATATTTTACTTTAATGCCAATAATAACATCTTTGCCATTTATATTTAATCATCCATATACTCCAATGAATTTAGTACCTTTTATTGATATTACTTTTGGCAGAGGAGATTTTGTTAGACAAGTAGGATTAAATATTATAATGACAATTCCCTTTGGATTTTTAGTACCTTTAGCAAAAAAAGAAAACACTAAATTATTAAAAGTCATTTTGTATACTTTTCTATTAAGTTTAGGCATAGAGCTACTACAACCTTTAATAAATGGAATTAGATCAGCAGATATAACTGATTTGATAACTAATGTAATAGGTGGCATTATTGGATATATAATGTATTTAATATTTAAACCCTTAACAACTAAAATAGTAAATTATTTAAAAAATAGATAGAAACAAATTACAATTTGACGAGGAGAATTAAGTTTATGGAATTAGTAAGAGTAGGAGAAAAAACTTATTATATAAAAAATGCTACCAATATTGGTATTTATAAAATTGATGATAATAATATTTATATCATAGATACAGGAAATGATAAGGATGCAGGAAAGAAAATATTAAAAATTATAGATGAACAAGGTTGGAATGTTAAAGGTATTATAAATACTCATTCAAATGCAGACCATATTGGAGGCAATAAAGTAATACAAGATAGATCTAATTGTATTATTCTTGGAAACAATATTGAAAAATCTTTTACAGAATTTCCTATATTAGAATCTTCTTTCTTATATGGTGGTTATCCATTTAAAGATATTAGAAATAAGTTTTTATTAGCAAAAGAATCTATTGTAACATCTATTGAAAATAATTTGCCTGATGGACTAGAATATTTTTCATTAAAAGGACACTTTTTTGATATGATAGGAATAAGAACAAGTGATAATGTATATTTTCTAGCAGATTCATTATTTAGTGAAGAAACGATTACAAAATATCATTTATTCTTCATATATGATGTAAGAGAATTTATTAATACTTTAGATTATTTGAATACCTTAGATGGTAAAATATATATTCCATCACATTGTGAGGCAACAGATGATATTTCTTCTTTAATAGAACTTAATAAAAATAAAGTGAATGAGATTATGGAAAAAATATATAATGCTTGTGAAAAAAAATGTCTTTTGAGGGAATTTTAAAATATATTTTTGATAAATACAAGTTAACTATGAATGTAAATCAGTATGTTTTAGTTGGTAGTACAATAAAATCATACCTATCATATTTACTAGATGAAGCAAAACTATGCTATGAATTTAAAGATAATAAAATGATTTGGAAACAAGTATAATTCAAATTACAATTTGTAAGTGAGGTATTATGAAAAAATTATATATAGTTTTAAGTTTAATATTTTGTGTTTCTTTTCTTTATATACCAAATAAAAATATTGTTTATGCTAAAAATAATAATATTGATTATGATAGCGTAAGTAAGGTGTTAGAAAAAGATATTAAAGAAAATCATATTCCTGGTATGGCAGTAATCGTTGTAAATTCCGATGAAGTAATATTTTCAAAAACTTATGGCAATTGTGAAAATATTGATACACCTTTTATAATAGGGTCAATGAGTAAATCTTTTACTGCATTATCTATTATGAAATTAGTGGAAGAAAATAAAATAGATATAAACAAATCAATTTCTACTTATATTGATACATCACTTTATTTTAAAAATAAAGGTGATGGTGATAAAATTACAGTAAAACAATTATTAAATCAAAATAGTGGTATTGGAACTTATCAAAAGTTAGGAAAATTAAAAATAACAAAAAATTATGGTAAATATGAATATGCCAATGCTAATTATAACTTATTGGGAAAAATTATTGAGTCAGTAAGTAATGAAAGTTATTCTGATTACGTTACTAAAAATATATTTGAGCCACTTAAAATGAATCATACTTCGGCAACTTTAGCAAAAAGCAACAAAAATGGATTGATAAAAGGTTATCAAAATTATTTTGGTATTCCAATTGCAGAAACGCCAAGTTATCCTACTGATGATAATTCTTGGATACAAGTTCCTGCTGGTTTTATTAGTTCAAGTGCTAGTGATCTGGGTAAATATTTACAAATGTATTTAAACCAAGGATTAAGTATTATTACAGATGATAGTATTAATAAAATGTTTTATGACAATATACCTCAAGATGATATGGATAGAGATTATTATGGAATGGGGTGGGTATTTACAAAATATTATAGTAAACCCGTTTTGACACATTCTGGGCTTGTAGAAAACTATACTTCTAAAATGTTTATAATTCCAGAATATAATATAGGTATTGTTGTTTTAGTTAATATGAATGATTATTTAGTTACAAATAATTTACTGGAAGATATAGTAAAACCTATTTTAGGGGAGGAAAAACCAGATGTTCCGAATAATCTTTATTTGAAAAATCATTTATTATTAGATGTTATATATTTAGTTGTTACTCTAATTGCTATATATCCAATTGTAACTATTAAAAAGTGGAAGACTAAAAATAAAACAAAGAAATTGTATATAATAGATTTTGTAAGGCACTTAATTTTCCCGTTATTATTAATTTTGTTACCAGTAATTATAAAGGTACCATTTTGGGTTATTTGGAATTTTGTAAAAGATTTGGCTTTAATCTTAATTATAAATTCTATATTACTGTTTTCAACGGGAATATATAAAATAGTTTATCTATTAAAGAAAAGAAATAGTAATTTGTAGAGGAGGTCAATATGAAAAAAATTTTAGATAAGATAAGAACTCCTGATAAAAAATTAAAAACAAGTAAAAAAATTATAAATACCATTTTGATATTCTTATTAGGAATAGTTTTAGGAATATTTTCTAAATGGTTAGATAATTTAAGTATTAATGATGCAATATGGTGGCAGCACATGTTAGGAATAGTAGATTTAAGAAATGTTTTTTCTTATGCTGGTATATGGATATTTTTAGCAATTACTATTTCTGTATTTAGTAAAACACCTCTAAGAGCAAGCTTAAATGTATTTTTATTTTTTGTTGGTATGACAGCAAGCTATCATTTTTATACCATTGTGTTTAGTGGTTTTAATCCTAAAAGTTATATGATGATTTGGTATGGAATAACTGCTATAACTCCCATACTTGCATTTATTTGTTGGTATGCCAAGGGAAATAATAAAATTTCCATTATGATTTCTAGTGGAATATTGGCAGTAATGTTATTAGAATCTTTTAGTATTGGACTTTGGTATTTTTCTTTTAAAAGTCTCTTAGATACATTATTATTTTTAGGAACAATGACAGTTTTATATACGAAACCTAAAAATAGTATTTATAGTTTATTATTTGCAATAGTATTAACTTTAATATATAGTCTAAGATTATATATAATATAAATTACAATTTAGGAGTGTGATAAGATGGCGATGTGGAATCCTTGGCGTGGCTGTAAAAAATGTAGTGATGGTTGTTTACATTGCTATATTCATAAAGGTGATTCAAAAAGAAATATAAATACTAATGATATTGTAAAAACAAAAGATTTTGAAAAGCCAATAGAAAAATTAAAAAATGGCGAGTATAAGATGAAATCAGGAATTGTCTATTTATGTTTTTCTACAGATTTTTTAATTGAAGAAGCAGATGAGTGGAGAAATGATTGTTGGAAAATGATTAAAGAAAGACAAGACTGTACTTTTTTGTTTCTCACCAAAAGAATTGATAGATTTATGAAATGTATTCCAGATGACTGGAGTGATGGCTATGATAATGTGGTTGTATGTTGTACTATTGAAAATCAAAAAAATGCTGATTATAAATTATCCATATTTAAAGATTTGCCGATAAAACATAAATGTATAACAGCACAGCCTTTATTAGAGAGTATTGATATAGAAAAATATCTTGATAATGTTGAATTAGTTGTAGTAGGTGGAGAATCGGATATAAATGCTAGAGTATTTAATTATGATTGGGTATTAAATATTAGAGAACAATGTATAAGAAAAAATGTCAGTTTTGAGTTTAGGCAATGTGGAACGTATTTTATAAAAGACGGCAAACAGTACAAATTACAAACTAAAGATTTATGTAAACAAGCAAAATTGGCAAACATTGATTATGAAGCACATTGCTAAATTATTGGAGGAAAAGAATATGGAGAAAACAGGAATTTCATTATTATATTTTTTTATAGGATATGTAGTTATCACTTGGATAGGTTTTTTGCATACTGTGTTTAATATTAAAGTGTTACACATGAAATCAATGAAAGAAAGTGGAGGAAAAGGTAAGGGTTTAGGAGAAGCATATAATAAAACGAAACCTTGGCATCCATTATACAATTTGATTGTTTTACCAATATTTGCTTATCTATATTTTAATGGATTAGATACAGTTACTTTATCAAATGTAATCGCAACATCTATCTTATGGGGAACATCTGCAATAATAATTGATTTAGTTGGATGGGTACTTATAAAACATCCATTATCATTAACATTTAGAAGATTTTACATTGAATATCAGCCATGGATAACGATAGTTTATTTAGTAATGTATGCCAGTCCATTTATTGCCTATTGGATAATAAAAACTTTGTAGTTAAAATTACATTTAGAAAGGATGATGTTCCATGAGAATACTTCTAATATATAAATCGAAAACGGGATTTACGGAAAAATATGCTAATTGGCTTGCTGAAGAATTAGAATGTGATATGGAAAAAATATCTCATATTCAAAAGTTAGATTTTAATAATTATGATCTAGTGATATTTGGTAGCAGAATACACGCAGGAAGAATTGACGGATTAAGTAAAATCAAAAAATTAAATTTAGGTAAAAAACTAATTATATTTGCAACAGGGGCAACTCCAAAAGAAACTAATTCTATAATGGAAGTATGGAAAAGTAACTTAACAGAAGAAGAACGAAAAATTATTAAATATTTTTATGTCCCCGCAGGTTTAAATTATGAAAAAATGGGATTTTTAGATAAAACTATGATGAAAATGGCTTCTATAATGTTAGAAAAAAAGAACAATAAAAGTAAAGAGGAAATAGGTATGCAGAATTCTATTAAAAAATCCTATGATATATCTAGCAAAGAGAGATTAAAACCGTTAATAGAATATATTAAGTCCTTGTAGTGTGGCTACAAATTATATGTTGTTTTTATATTAGGAAATATGTATAAAAATAAAAAATTGTTGAGAGTAAAAACTTATCTTTTGGCTTTGACAATAAAAAATAGGTAAACTACAATTTTGAAAGTAAATCGCTTGCAATATGATTTGCTTTTTTAATTTCATATAATAATATACCCCCTTATTCACAAAATACCTGTACGGGTATATAATATATATGGTTGGTGATGAAAATATGCTTAAAGATAAAAATGATAATTGTTGTAAAAAGAAAACTTATCGAGGAGATAGCGATAAAAAATTACTAACAAATAGGCTTAATAGAATTGAAGGTCAAATTAGAGGAATTAAAAAAATGGTAGATGATGATGCTTATTGTAATGATATTTTAATTCAGCTATCAGCAGTGGAAAATTCGATAAAAAGTTTATCTAATCAAGTATTAGAAAACCATTTATATACTTGTATTTCTAGGGATATAGAAAAAGGTGATATAGCTGCAATGGATGAAATCATCAGTCTATTTAAAAGATTTAATAAATGAAAGGATGATATAAATGAAAGAATTTAATTTTAAACTATCGGGAATGGTCTGTGATGGATGTGAAAAACGCGTTAAGAATGCTTTAAAGAATATTGAGAATGTAGTAGAAGTTGAAGCTGATCACAATACTGGTAGTGTTACTTTAAAGTATAACGATAAAATAGATGTGGAGCTAGTAAAAGAAACTATCGAAGATATAGGCTTTGAATATTTAGGAGAATAACTCATGAAAAAAATTTGCCTTTCAGTAGATGGGATGACTTGTTCAGCTTGTTCAAATGGTTTAGAAAAATATTTAATTAAACAGGATGGGATAAAAGAAGCGTTTGTCAATTTAGTTCTCGCCAATGTGAGTATAACTTATGATGAGGAAAAACTCGACATTGATAAAATTGAAACTTTTATTAGTAAAGCAGGTTTTGAAAGTTTGGGAGAATTTAAAGAGATAAGTAATAACAAAAATAAGAGCGAAAAAAGAAAGTTTATTATATATTCTATTTTAGCTGTACTTCTCATGTATATTTCCATGGGGCACATGATAAATCTACCAACTATACCTTTTCTTGATCCACGTCATTTTAGTTTAAATTATATGTTTACTTTATTATTTTTAACTATTTTGTTTATAATTTATGGCTTTGATATATTAAGAAATGGGTATAAAAATTTAATACATAAAACGCCAAATATGGATACTTTAGTTAGTATAGGAGTAATTACCAGTTTCTTATATAGTTTATACAATATGTATTTAGTAATAAATGGAAATACTAGCTTAATAATGAATTTGTACTTTGAGTCATCTAGTATTGTCATATATTTTATAAAAATGGGAAGATTTATCGATGGAATAAGCAAAGATAAAACCAAAGAAGCAATTCAAAAATTAGTGAGTATTACACCGCAAAAGGCGACAATAAAAGTCAATGGTGAACTAAGGGAAGTTACTTTAGATGAAATAAAAAAAGGTGATATTGTCGTCTGTAAGGCGGGGGAAAAAGTCGCAGTTGATGGAGAAATTTTGGCGGGAAGCTCGCATTTAGATGAATCATTTATAACTGGAGAAAGCAAGCCTGTTATGAAAACGAATGGCAGTAAAGTGATAGCTGGAAGTCTAAACTATGATGGATATATTGAATACAAAGCTGAGAGAATAGGGAAAGAATCAACCATATCAGAAATAGTAAAACTTGTCGTTGAAGCAACTAATACAAAAGCACCGATAGCTAAAATAGCCGATATAGTATCAGGATACTTTGTCCCTTTTGTTATTATTATTGCTATAATAACTTTTATTGTCTATTTAATTTTAGGAAATAATTTAGATGAATCAATTATAACATTTGTAACGGTTTTGGTTGTTGCATGCCCCTGCAGTTTAGGTCTTGCTACACCACTTGCAATTATTGTCAGCGAAGGATTATGTGCAACTAATGGAATTTTAGTTAAAAAGAGCGAGATACTAGAAATAGCTAGTAAAACTAATGTCGTCGTCTTTGATAAAACTGGGACTTTAACTTATGGGAAATTAAAAATATCTGAATTTGTAAATTTTAGCAATATGAAAGATGACGAGATATTACAAATGGTGGGAAGTTTAGAAAGTAAAACAACACATCCAATAGCAAATGCTTTTAAGAATTATATGGAAGATAAAAAGATTTCTATGAAAGAAGTAAATGGATTTAAAAATGTTGCAGGATATGGAATAACAGGAAAAGTAGATAATAAAGAAATAATACTTGGTAATTCCAAAATAATTGAAAAATACAAAATAGAAAATAAATACAATGATGAAGAAGTATTGCTTGCTAAAAAGGGCAATAGTGTTATATATGTGGTAATTGATAAAAAAATTGTTGCTTTAATAGGTGTAAATGATATTGTAAGAGAAGAAGCCAAATCAGTTATAAAAGAATTATCTAATATGAAAATTGAAACTATTATGCTAACTGGAGATAATGAAGCAACAGCAAAATCTATTGCTAATGAACTGGGAATAAAAAAGGTAATTGCAAATGTGCTTCCAAAAGATAAAGCCAATATAGTTAAAGAATTAAAAAGAGAAAATAATCTTGTTATGATGTGTGGAGATGGAATTAATGATAGTCCAGCCCTTGCCACTGCTGACATTGGAGTAAGTGTCAATAGTGGAACAGATATTGCTGCTGATTCATCATCAGTAATATTAACTCAAAATAATTTAAATAGCATAATTGCATTGATAAAAATAAGCAAAAGAACAATAGGAATTATTAAACAAAATTTGTTCTGGGCATTCTTCTATAATACTCTAATGATACCAATAGCAATGGGATTGTTTAAGTGCGTGGGAATAACTATTAATCCAATGATAGCTAGTTTAGCGATGGTATTAAGTAGTATAACTGTCATAATTAATACTTTAAGATTAAAACAAAAAAAGTATTTAAAATAAACAATAATAGTTTGTAAGTTGATAATAATGAAAATGACGTAAAACAAACAAAACTTGCGATATTTGTGGTTGGTAAAGTTAATTAAATAATAAATTATATTTTGAAAGTGGGATATGTTATGCAATTAGAAAATATGACTTTAAATGAGTTATGGGATTTGTTTCCTATAACATTTGTTGATTTTGATTCTAACTTTAGTAAATTATATTTAGAAGAAGAGCAAAAATTAAAATCTCTATTGGGTAGTAGCATTAAGAGAATTAGTCATATTGGCAGTACTTCAATAAAATATATAAAGACAAAACCGATAGTAGATATTTTAATTGAAATAGACTTTGGTAATATGAGTGTTGTAAAGGATACACTAATTGATAATAAATATTTGCTAATGAATGAAAGCTCAAATAAAATATCGTTTAATAAAGGATATGCCATGAATGGCTATGAGGATAAAGTATTTCACATTCACATAAAGAAATTTGGAGATTGTGATGAGTTATATTTTAGAGATTATCTAAATGATAATATAGATAAAGCGCATGAATATGAAAAGTTAAAATTAGAATTGTATAATAAATATAAGCCAAACAGAGATTTATACACGGATGGTAAAACCAAATTTGTTAATGAAATAGTATCTAACACCAAAAAAATTTATAAAGATAGGTATTAATAAATAAAATTATGTTTCTTTTGGAAGTTTAATAATAACTGTTTTAATTTATGATATTGTTAAAATATATCTGTTCTAAAAAGAATTATAGGAGCGCAATAAATGATGAATTATTGATTGCTACGATAAGTAGCATAAATGTAATGTATTGTTGCTGTTATTTTCAATTATTTAATTATAAAATTGATGTCAGAAAGGAGTGATACCTATGACATTAGGTGAAAAATTAAAGAGTATTAGAAAAAGATTTGGGTTATCTCAAGAACAACTTGCTGAAATAATGAATGTTTCAAGACAAGCGGTTACAAAATGGGAAAGTGATGGAGGAATACCCGATGTTTCTAATTTACAAGAATTGGCAAAGGTATTTGGTATAACAGTGGATTATTTGTTAAATGACGATAATGAATTACCTGCTTTAAGTATGACAAAGGAATTTGATAAGGATAAATATAATGGAAAGCTATTTTCATATTCGGAGATATTAAAAGAGTATTATCCTGAACCTTGGGAAGTATATTCATTAATTAGAGATAAAAAGATGAGTAAATTGGAAACAACTTTTGATTTAATTATAGGAGCTGGTACATTAGGATTTGCAGATGCCTTGAATGATTTGTCACCATTTTATTTAGTAGTTAAAGATAATTTAAAGATGCTTGTTAATATTAAAGATTGGACTTTAAGAGTATATGAACTTCCTAGTGATACAAATATCAAGAAATTTGTGTATGGCAAGAATAGATTTATGGTGTGTGGCAAAGTAAATTTGTAAGAAGAATTTTAAATAACATTTATCTATTAGATCAACTTTATTGTTGGTCTTTTTATTATTAAAGGTAAGCAATAAATATTGAATGTAAAATTTGATAGATGTGTACATGTGTGACAAATAAAAGTGAAGTAGTTAAATATGCATTATTCTTTCTTTTTTGTTAAAAAGATATTTGATATACTTAGAATGGTTGATAAATAGTAAAAGAGGGGATAAGGGAATGGATTTAAAAAATAAAGTAGCGATTGTAACAGGAGGTTCTAGTGGGATTGGTGAAGCTATTGCTAAAAAGCTAGAATCTTTAGGAGTAGAAGTAATAATATTTGATATAAAGGAACCAAAGTCAGCATTAAAGTATTATAATGTCGATATAACTTCAGATGCGGAGATAAAAGAAGCTGTTGGTCAAATTGATAGAGTTGATATATTAGTAAATAATGCTGGTGTTTATTTTGAGAAGTATATTGAAGATACTCTTGATGAAGATATTGATAAGATGGTTGATATAAATATCAAGGGAACTTTTAAAGTTACAAGAAATTTAATAGATAAATTAAAGGAAAGTAAGGGATGCATAGTAAATATTGCCTCTTGTTTGGGATTAGTTCCAGAATTAACGTCTCCTTTATACTGTACAACTAAGGCGGGAATTGTAATGTTTACTAAGTGTTTAGCTCAAGAGTATGCCAGCTTAGGTGTTAGGGTCAATTGTGTTTTACCGGGACCAACTATGACAGAGTTATTGGAAAATAGTTTTAAAGATGAAGAACAAAAAAATAGATGTGCAAATAGAATACCGATAAAGCGCATAGGTACTCCAGAAGAGGTTGCGAATGTGGTTGCTTTTTTGAGTAGCAGTGAGGCATCTTATGTAACAGGCGGAATATATGCCGTAGATGGAGGAGTTTCAACATCGAGCATTTATTCAAAATAGTATAAAAGGGAAGTGGAAAAATGAGTAAGGCAGAAAAAGGATTATATGGAATGTTTGCCATTGGTGGCACTATTTTTCTGGCAGTTGGTTTGCTTTTTGTGGGAAGAATATTTAATTATGATAATACAATTGAGACAGTAGGAACAATAACAAAAATCAATGTATCTTATGATATGGATGGTGATAAAGATCATGATGTCTATGTTGCATATATGGCCAATGGTCGTCGTTATGAATCGATGCTAAATGGATATTCGTCTTCGTTTTACGAAGGAAAAAAAATTGATATGTATTATTTTAAAGATAATCCGCAAAAAATAGGGGTTAAATCGTTAGATTATATATTTTTGATGTTTCCAGTGATGGGACTTATATTCTTATTAATTGGCATAATTCCTTTTATCACACGAAGGGTTAAAGCAAAAAATGCTAAAAGATTAAAAAAAGAGGGAAATTTGGTTTATGCAAAATATTTAAGAACAGCTATTAATATGCATTATTCTATGAATGGAAGAAATCCTTATAATGTAGAAGTAGAATGGCTTAATCCTGAAGATGGGCAAACATATACATTTAAAAGTGGCAATTTATGGTATAATCCCGAAGATATTATTCGTGAAAAGGGAATAACTTCGATTCCTGTTTATGTCGATATGACAAATAAAAAGAAATATTTTATAGATCTAGATGCAATATTAAAAGAGCAAGAGTAAAAAGGCTGTTTACAAGGGCCTTTTTACTTGTTATTTTCATATTGATAGGTTATACTATTAGGTGATTTGAGGGATATTTATGAATGAGGTAGTGAGTTTCATTAAAAAATTGAAGATACCCAAAGATGAGAAAGTAATTGTTGCTTGTTCAGGAGGGCCTGATAGCATGTTTTTACTTAATTTGCTCTATAATATGGGGTTATCTTGTGTAGTTGCTCATATTAATCATAAAGTTCGTCAGGAAAGTGATGAAGAATATAGTTTTTTGAAGGATTATTGTGAGAACAAAAAAATCATTTTCGAGGGAAAAAACTTAGATGGATATGTCGGAGGAAATTTTGAAAATTATGCCAGAAATTTCCGCTATTCATTTTTTAAAGAAATCGTTAAAAAGTATGATGCCAAGTATTTATTTACAGCACACCATGGTGATGATTTAGTCGAGACAATTCTCATGCGATTGACAAGGGGATCTTCTCTAAAGGGCTATGCTGGTTTTTCTAGTTTGAGCAATCGAGATGGCTATACGATAGTTCGTCCTCTTATCTATTTAGATAAAACAACAATCGAAAATTATAACAAGGATAATGATATACCGTATCGCCTAGATTATACTAATGATTTAGATGATTATACGCGTAATAGATTTCGCCATAATATCTTACCTTTTTTAAAAGATGAAGATAATTTAGTTCATCTGCGTTTTTTGAAATTTAGTCAAGAATTAAAAATGAATGTCGATTATATTGATACTTTAGTTAGTAAAAAGATTGAAGAGATGTATATTGATAATATTTTGAATTTAGGGGCCTTTTTAAAAGAAGATGAATATATTAAAAGAAAAATTATAAATAAGATATTAGAGATGCTCTATCCCGATAATTTATATTTAGTAAATAGCAATCACATAGATGAGATATTGAAGATTATCAATAGTAAACAACCTAATATTGCAATTAATTTACCGAATAATATGCATGTGGTTAAGGAATATTTAAAGTTATATTTTGATGTAGAAAAAGTTGATGTTGCCCCTTATAAGTATGAACTAGAAGATGAAGTTAAGGTGCCAAATGGCATAATTAAACGCGTCTTAAATACCGAAGATAAGAGCAATTTTACGCTTCGCTTAAATAGTAAAGATATTGATTTACCAATAATCGTGAGAAATCGACGAGATGGCGATAAGATGCAGGTAAAAAATATGAAGGGACATAAAAAAGTCAATGATATTTTTATCGATTTGAAGATTGAACAGCGAATTAGAGATGAATTTCCAATCGTTACAGATGTCAATGATAAGATTTTATGGCTTCCTGGACTAAAGAAAAGCAATTTTGATATTCCAATTGATGCGGAATATGATATAATATTAAGGTATGAAAAAGGAGAGGAATTAAATGAACAAAAAAATTAGTACAAAACAGACAATGCCTTATGTAATTTTAATAATTGTAATTGTTTCAGTTTTAGCTATGTTTAGTTTTGGTGGAACAAAGTACAATGAATTAACTTACAATCAATTATTACAAGAATTTGGCAACGGTAAAGTTACCGAGATTGAAACAACTGAACATAGTGGTAAGGGAATTTATTACATAACAGGTAAGTTAGAGGGATATAAGAAAAATGAGTATTTTAAGGTAAATGCTCCACTTTCGGAAACTGTTCAAGAGACGCTTGCTAAATATTCAGCTATGAATGAATTTAAGTGGTCAGTTAATACAAATCCTGAGAACAGTAGTTGGCTGCTCATCTTAATTAATGTCGTGCCAATAATTATTATTGTTGGTGGAACAATCTTCTTGTTTACTAAACTTAGTGGTTCTAACAAGTCTAGCATGGATTTTGGAAGAAGTCGTGCAAGATTAAGTGAAGATGGTGGCAAAGTTAGATTCAAAGATGTTGCCGGTTTAGAGGAAGAAAAAGAAGAAGTTGCCGAATTAATCGATTTCTTAAAGAATCCTAAGAAGTTCCAAAAATTGGGAGCAAGAATTCCTAAAGGTGTCCTATTAGTAGGTCCTCCGGGAACAGGTAAAACATTACTTGCTAAGGCAGTAGCTGGTGAAGCTAATGTTCCATTCTATTTTATAAGTGGTTCAGATTTCGTTGAATTATTTGTCGGTGTTGGTGCAAGTCGTGTAAGAGATATGTTTAAACAAGCTAAACATTCAGCTCCATGTCTAATATTTATTGATGAAATTGATGCCGTTGGACGTCAAAGAGGTACCGGCTTAGGTGGAGGTCATGATGAACGTGAGCAAACACTTAACCAATTATTAACAGAGATGGATGGTTTTGGTGCTAATGAAGGTATAATTATCATTGCAGCAACTAATAGACCAGATGTCCTAGATCCAGCCTTGCTTCGTCCAGGAAGATTTGATAGACAGGTTACAGTTAGTTTACCAGATCAAAAGGAAAGACTTGCCATATTAAAAGTTCATGCTAAAGATAAAACTTTTGCACCTAGTGTTAATTTAGAAAATTTATCTAAACGTACTCCAGGATTTAGTGGAGCGGATTTAGAGAACTTATTGAATGAAGCAGCCTTACTTGCCGTAAGACGCAATAAGAGTGCCATTGGCATGAGTGAAATTGATGAAGCAACAGATCGTGTAATAATGGGACCTGCTAAGACAAGCCGCAAGATTACTGATAATGAAAAACGTTTAGTTTCAATACATGAAGCTGGTCATGCCGTTGTTGGTTTGAAACTTGAAGAAGCAGAAGATGTTCATAAAATCACTATTATTCCACGTGGAATGGCTGGTGGATATACGATGATGCTTCCAAAAGAAGAAAAAATTGGCATATCTACTCGTAATGAATTAATTGCCAAGATTACTGGTTTGCTTGGTGGACGTGTGTCTGAAGAGTTATTCTTGGGCGAGATTACAACTGGTGCCAGTGATGACTTTAAGAGAGCAACAAAGATAGCACGTGCCATGGTAACAGAATATGGTATGTCAGGATTAGGACCTGTTCAATTAGAAGAGAGAAGCGAGGGAGTATTCTTAGGAAGAGATTACAATAAATCAAAGAATTTCTCTGATGCAGTGGCTCTTGAAATTGACCAAGAGGTTCGTAAGATAATCGATGAATGTTATAAAAAGACAACAAAGATTTTAAAAGATAATAAAAAATTAGTAATGCTTATAAGTGATGCTTTAATCGAAAGAGAGACATTAACTAAAGAAGAAATTGATGAACTAGTAGAAACTGGTAAGATTTCGGAAAAGGACGATGGCGAAGGCTTAAAGAAATTAAAGGAAAAAGCTAAAGAACTTGGTATTAAAGGATATACTAAGATGAACAAAGAAGAACTTGAAAAAGCAATAGAAGATTCTACTGAAAAGTAGAATTTTTTATGTTATAATGAATAATAGGTGAGCATATGAAAAAAAATCAAGGCAGTGCTAAAACGTATTTTATCTTATTTATTATTTTAATTGTTGCAATTATTGGAATTGTTTTTATGC
Source organism: uncultured Bacilli bacterium (assembly GCA_910577075.1). Lineage (GTDB taxonomy): Bacteria > Bacillota_I > Bacilli_A > RF39 > UBA660 > CAG-582. The sequence goes on along the minus strand of CAJTKV010000010.1, from coordinate 19,692 downwards.
TTAATATGGCCGAGAAGACGCATAAGGCCGCGCCTTTAAAACCTGATTCGACGGAAATAACGACAGAAAAATCTAATGAACCAATTATTGCAACTAATTTTTCCTCATCATTACTGGATATTATTGGAAATAATAGATTCTTAAATAATTATAAAGAAGAAATATCTTTTAGTGGTGCGATATTTAATTTTAATTGTACAAGTTATGATGAAGAGAAAAAGGTATGTAAAGAGGGAAGCGGGCTTATGAATACGGGTTCAGCTTTAGTTCCACTATTTACTTATAAAAATGAAAAAGAAAATTATTTGAAGAGAGCAGACGACTATTATATTGTCGTCAATGATGAATTTATTGTGCTTGTCATGAACGAAGTTGGTGTTAAAAAGGGCATTGCTAAAGTAATGAGTCGTCAAGGAAAATTTAAGTATGATATTGAAAATGTGATAACGGGCTATAAAGAGGGAAATAAATTACAAAAGGGGCTTTATCCGAGTATGCATGATAATATAATGACTTATTATGCGTGTGAGTCTGGAAAAGTCAAAGTCTTATCGGTTGATTTAAATAAACCCGAGGAAGTTGAATACTTGGACAACATTGAAAAAGTGTCATGTAGCTAAACGAGTTTTAATTGGAAGTTTAAACAAAGAAGACTCTATCTGATGAATAATTTATTGGGCTAGAGTGTGCCTTAAATGATGGCAAAAATGTTTGATATATTGACTTGGATATACCAATTGAAAAAACGGATGTATTGATGAAAAAAATATGATGACGAAAGTCATCTTTTTCTTTGTAAAATGTTGCTAATATATGCTATAATTGATTATGTAGACAAATTATAAAAGAAAGTAGTGGTTTTATATGGCAAGAGTCATTTCATTAGTTAATCAAAAAGGTGGAGTAGGAAAAACTACTACGAGTATTAATCTATCTGCATCATTGGGTAAATTGGGGAAAAAAACTCTTTTAATTGACTTAGATCCACAGGGAAATACTTCGACAGGTCTAGGTATCAATAAGGGAGATATTAAGGGAAGTGTTTATGATTGTTTAAATGGGCAGTCAACTGCTAAGGAGACAATTATAAAAACGAGATTTACCAATCTATATGTTTTACCAGCTACGATTAATTTAGCAGGTATTGATATAGAACTTATTGAAATGACACATGAAAATGCTAATTTTAAGATGAATGAACAACTTAAAAATATCATCGATTCAGTAAGAAATAATTTTGATTATATTATAATTGATTGTCCACCAAGTTTAGGACTTTTAACAACGAATGCGTTGGTTGCAAGTGATGCGGTTATTATACCAGTACAATGTGAATTCTTTGCCCTAGAGGGTATTACACAGTTGCTCAATACAATAATTATGACGCAGACGAGATTAAATCCTAGATTACAGATAGAGGGAGTTTTACTAACTATGTTAGATAGTCGTACCAATCTAGGATTAGAAGTTGTTGAGGAAGTTAGAAGATTCTTCAATGAAAAGGTATTTAATACTATTATTCCTCGTTTGATTAGATTAGTTGAAGCTCCAAGCCATGGTGAACCAATCAATGAATATGAACCAACAAGTAGAGCTGCAGAAGCCTACAATAATTTGGCAAAGGAGGTTATCGAACGAGATGCCACAAACTAGTAGAAAAGCCCTAGGTACGGGATTAGAACAATTATTTAGCAGTGCGGCAGTAGATTATAATGCCCTCGAAGAACAAATTGTCTCAACGACTCCAGAAAGTGATATCATTCAAATCCCAGTTTCTGAAGTTAGAAGTAATCCATATCAGCCACGTAAATATTTTGATGAGGTAGCCCTTCAAGAATTAGCTGATTCTATAAAAGAACATGGTATTCTTGAGCCTATCATCGTTAAAAAGGCGATAAAGGGGTATGATTTGGTTGCTGGCGAGAGAAGAACTAAGGCGGCAAGATTAGCTGGCTTAGAGAAAATTCCAGCAATTGTAAAAGATTTTAGCGATGAAGCAATGATGGAAATAGCCTTGCTCGAAAATATTCAAAGGGAAGATTTATCAGCCATTGAAGAAGCACAAGCTTTTAAAAACATCATGGATAAATTAAATATGACACAGGATATGGTAGCAAAACGCTTTGGCAAAAGTCGTAGCTATGTTACAAACCTTTTGGGTTTACTTAATTTACCTAAAAATGTCCAAGATGACGTCGTAAGTGGAAGTATTAGCATGTCTCATGCTCGTGTTTTATCGAAATTTGAAGACGTGGATAAAGTACAGGAAATGGCGAATATTATAAAGACTAATAAGATGAGTGTTCATGAATTAGAGGAAATCTCACAAGCAGGAGACATCGAAAAGAAAAATAAAGTTAAAAGAGTTAATGTCGAAATCTCGAATAGACATAAGATATATGAGGCAACTTTGAGAGAGGTGATAGGTGCTAAAGTTACGATTAGCAATGGAAAAATTACTATACCTTTTGCTACGGATGCCGATTTAGATCGCATTTTAGAAATATTAAATATAGAAATAGGTGAATAAGATGCTAGAATTTCTTTTATCAATATGTAAAAGTCCAAAATTCTATGTTCCAGTGGTTACAATATGTATAACGATAGTAATTATCAATTTTTCATCTAAATTAGTTAAGAAGTTAATTAATAAAAATTCCAATAATTTTGAAATTAAAAAGAGAAATACTATTGTTTCCTTAATAGAAAATATCGTTAAGTATATATTAGTAATAATTGCATTATTGATCATATTAAGTGCATGGGGAATAAATATTTCAGCTCTTATTACAGGTTTAGGAATTGCTGGAGTAGTTGGTGGTCTTGCTATTCAAGATGCCTTAAAAGATATCATAATGGGATGCAATATCATTATGGATAATTATTTTATTGTTGGAGATTTGGTAACTTATAATGGATTTACAGGAGAAGTAGTGGAATTTGGCTTAAAAAACACGAAAATAAAAGCCTTTGATGGAACTGTTTTGGTAATTGCCAATAGACAGATAAGTGAAATTATTAATTTAAGTCAAAAGGATCAGTCCATATTTATAAAAATACCAACTGCTTATGAGGAGACGGAAGAAAATGTTGCCAAAGTACTTAATAAGGTATGTAAGAAGATTAAGGATTTTAAAGAGGCAACTAAAGAGGGAGAATATTTAGGTGTCGATGAATTGAATTCTTCTTCTGTTGATTATTTGATTAAGGTACATTGTAAGGCAGGGGATCAATATTCATTGAAGCGCAAAGTTCTAGCTTTAATAAAAAATGAATTTGATAGTAATGGATTAAAGATTCCATATGCCCAGATTGAGGTTCACAATGGAAAAAGAGTTTAAATTAAATGATAAAGTTATAATGAAAAAGGCTCATGCTTGTGGGACTAATGAGTGGTTAATTACCCGCATGGGAGTAGATGTAAAGATTAAATGTATTCATTGTAGTAGAGAAATAATGATGGATAGATTAGAATTTAAAAAGAAATTAAAAGGAGTAATCGATGAAAAAGTTCAAGAAGATTAGAGATAAAATTCGTCTTCATCCAATGATGGCTTTTATACTGTTGACGGCATTAGTTATCGTAGTTAGTGGAATACTCGATATATTTGATGCATCAATCACTTATAATAAAGTTAATGCTCGTACTGGAGCTTATGAATCGACATTAGCGACGGTTGAATCATTGCTTAATTTAAGTGGTATTAAATATATATTTTCCAATACAGTAGCTAATTTTGTTAACTTTACGCCACTTAGTATGTTGTTAATTGTGCTAATTGGTATTGGCATTATGGATAGAAGTGGATTTTTAGATACAATATTTTTTGTATTGACTAAGAATGTAGCTAAGACAACGGTTACTTTTGTCTTTGCACTTATTTGTATATTAGTAAGTATTACTGGTGATTTAGGTTTTATTGTCTTAATTCCTCTATCAGCGTTGCTATTTAAATATGGCAAGAGAAATCCGATTGTTGGTATTATTATGTGTTTTGCTTCGGTATCACTTGGATATAGCATTAATATATTAATCAGTAGTACGGAGTCATCCTTGATGCAGGCAACGACATTGGCAACGGGCATTATTTCTAGTGGTTATTATATGCGTTCATATGCCTTCTCATTTATTATGTTGGCTGCTACTTTGATAGGAGCAGGCTTAATTACTTATGTAACAGAGAGAATTATTGCTCCTAAAATAGGTAAATATGAGGTAGATGAAGAAGAAATAGTACAGGATAAGGATAAACTTACTCGCAAAGAGATGAGAGGTTTGTTATTTGCCGGCATTGGAGCAGCAATATATTTACTTATAATTATTTATAATATTATACCTAATGTTCCATTCGGTGGTAATTTGCTTGATTATTCACAGGGAAGATATATTGATAAACTATTTGGAATGGATTCATTTTTCAATAGTGGGTTTGTCTTTGTCGTAACCTTCCTATTTGTCATAGTAGGTCTTTTGTATGGACTTGGTACGAAGAGCATCGAGAACCATCGAGATATATGTAATTATTTATCCCATTCACTTGATGGAATTGGCAAGATAATTGTCTTGATATTCTTTGCTAGTATGTTTGTATCTCTTTTGCGATATACTAACATTGGTTTATTGTTGACAGCAGCGATATCTAGTGGCTTAAATGCCGTCAATTTTGGCGGAATTCCGCTTATTATCTTAGTATTGTTTGTTGGAATAATAACGACATTTTTGGCACCAAATTTGATCAATAGATGGGGAATTTTAAGTGGAACTTTAGTGCCAATGATGATGACGAATGGATTTACTCCAGAGTTTGCACAAATGTTATTTTCAGTAGGTACAAGTATTGCCTATGGAATAACTCCAGCAATGGCCTATTTTGTTATCTATGTATCATTTTTAGAAAAGTATGATAAAGATGGTGTGTCACTAATTCAGGCAATAAAATATATCTTGCCATATGTCTTAGTTTTCTTAGTAATGTGGATAGCATTATTAATCATATGGTATTTGGTAGGAATACCTCTAGGAATTAATTCATTTATTGTACTCTAAAAGGGAAGATTATTCTTCCTTTTTTGTTTAAAGTATGATAAATTAAAGATATGAGAATTGAAAGAGAGTATAAAGGGTATGAGTAAATTACATGAAAGTATAAAAGTTTCGGCAGTTGAATTTTGGGAATTCATCTTTGCCATGGGCTTTGCCCTTCTAAGTTTTAATACGATAGCTTGGGGAATAAATAAGGGAGTAAATGAAGCATTGTTTTCCGGTGGTAAGGTTATGGAATATTTCATAATACTTACAGGCGTTTATTTGGTGGCTACTTATGAGAAATTGAAAAATAAGAAGACGAAAAAGATAAGTACATGGAAGTATGTTAAAGAAAATCTCGTTAATTATTATCCAGCTATTTTATCGGGTGTATTAATTGTCTTTATCGTGAGAAATGTCATAAATGCTACTTCAATTATTCGAATACCTAGATTACTAGTTGGTTCATTACTTGAACTATTTGGCTTATCACAAACGGGAATTTTAACCTATGGATTATTCCCTGGCAATCAAGCATTAGCAGACGCAATAGCTAATGGAGGAATAAATATTTTATGGAATGAACCATTGACATATTTATCAGCAATGATTATAGCAGGAGCTTTCCTATTTTATGCTCTAAGCCATAATGAAGAATTATATAAGAATATTATATGTCCATTAGCAGTAATTTTCGGTTATGGAACTTTAAGTATTATGGGAGAATATAGTTCAATTAATTTTACGTCATTTGGTATATCAGCTATATTAATAAGAAGTTTAGCAGGTTTAGCATTAGGTAGTTTGATTTATTATTTTGCTTCACATTTGAAAGAAAAGCACTATCCATTGTTTTCGAAAAGCTTTTTAACAATTATTAATCTATTATTTATAATATATTTTATATGGTCATTTATATTTGGTATTGAATGGGGAGATGCTGTTAATATGATCTTTATAGTTCCATTTATAGTTATTAACTTATTGGGAGAAGATTATATTTCTGAAAATTTAGATAATCATTTCTCTATATACTTGGGACAGATAGCCCTTTATATATTTTCGAGTCACATAGCATTTGTGTATTTAATTCCGCATTTACTTCCAACACTATCTTTTGCCAATTCAACGGTAATTTATATGTTAGTATGTTTTGTTTGGGCGAACTTCATGTACTTGTTTGATTCGTTTGTCGTTTCGCCTTTATTTAGAAGAAAGTAACTTTATGTTACTTTTTTTCAATTTATGTTATAATTAATTTAGTAAGGAGAGTAAAACATGAAAAAGTATTTAAGTTTAGTATTAGTATTATTGGTTATGCTTATGCCTCTAATGGGTGTTGATGCTAAAAAGAAGACAACGACGACGGCAGCTGGAAAAAAGGTTAATTTTTATGTTTTTTATAGTGAGTCATGTTCTGTTTGTGCAAGCTTGCATCAATATATTGAAACTACTTTGAGTAAGGATAAGGCTCATAATTATATGTATGAGTTAGTAGATTTAGAAGCTAGTAATTCTGTTAATAGTAATCTAATGTCACTAGTATCGGATAAATTTAATTTATCAGAAGATAGTAGAGGAAGAGTACCTCTTATAGTTATTGGAGAACAATACTTTTTAGGTTTTAGTTTAGATACTAGTCCCGAGAAGATTGTAAATGCGATTGAGAAGGCTTATAAGGAAGAGCAAGATGATGTCGTCGCAGGGTTACCAGATGGTTCAATAACTGTTGCCGATAAGAACTTAAAAGAAGAAGAAAAAAACAGTGATACGACAGGTTTAATAATACTTGCAATAATTGGCATTGTTCTGATTCTAATCGTCTATAGTCGTGGCAAGACAAAAGAAGCATAAAAGGTTTTTAAATAAACCTTTTTTTTAATGAAAAAATAGTTTATAATGGAGGTGGCTAAAAAACCGAAGGAAGTGATGTTATGGACCCGTATCAGAAATGGATAAGTTTTAATAATATTACTATTGGAGGTTTATATGGAAGAAAGAATAATCGAGTTAATTGAAAATAAAGAATTTATCGAACTTAAAAAAATTATAAATAAAACTAGTGCTCAGGATTTGGCCGAGTGGATAAGTGATTTTAAGCACTGTGACACAGCAAAGTTCTTTAGGCTTATTGGAAAGGATAAAGCAGTAGATGTATTTGGGGAGTTAGATGTTACAACAGCTACGGAATTATTAAATAAATTATCAGATGTTGAAGCGGTTTCTTTGATTGATGAGTTGCCCGCCGATGATGCAACGGATGTCTTGGAAGAGATGCCGGCAAGTATTGTCGATAAGATATTAAAAAACTGCTCAGAAGAGACGAGAAAAGATATCAATAAATTACTTAAGTATGAAGAGGATTCAGCAGGATCAATTATGACTGTTGAATATGTTGAGTTAAAAGAAAATATCACTATTGAAGAAGCAATAAAACAGATAAAAGAGGAAAGAGAAGATTCTGAGACTATTGATAGCTGTTTTGTCGTTGGTAAAAAGAGGGTGTTATCAGGCGTTATAACACTAAGGCATTTATTGTTTGCCGATAAAAATATAATGGTTAGTGATGTATGTGATCGTGAATTTCAATATGTTCATACAAATACTGATCAAGAGGAAGTTGCCGGTATTTTTCAAAAATATGATATAAATATCATGCCTGTTGTCGATAGTGAAAAGAGATTAGTTGGAATTATTACAATTGACGATGTTATCGATGTCATTGAATCGGAAGCAACAGAAGATATTAAAAAGATGGCAGCTATCATTCCGGTTGATAAACCATATGATAAGACGGGAGTATTGGAAACTTTTAAAGCGCGCATTCCTTGGCTGTTACTTTTAATGATTTCGGCGACATTTACTGGTAAAATAATTCAAAGTTTTGAAGATGAATTGGCAGCCTATACGGTACTTACAGCTTTTATACCGATGCTCATGGATACGGGAGGTAATGCGGGAGGACAGGCGAGTGTCAGCGTCATTCGTGCACTTTCTTTAAATGATATTGAATTTAAGGATATATTTAAAGTAGTATTTAAAGAGTTTAGAGTTGCACTAATCTGTTCAGTAGTTCTCGCTATTTGTAACTTTGTCAAAATGATTACGATTGATGGCGTTAGTACAGTAATAGCGCTAACGGTATGTGCAACATTGATGGTAACGATCGTTATTGCCAAATCAATTGGCTGTACATTGCCGATGATAGCTAAAAAAATTGGCTTTGATCCAGCAGTTATGGCAAGTCCTTTCATAACGACGATTGTCGATGCCTGTAGTTTACTTGTGTATTTCTCTATTGCTAAAGTAATTTTAGGTATTTAAAAACACTTCTATGGAAGTGCTTTTCTTATGCTCCTTTATTTTCATTAATAAAGTTAATGACATCATTGTAGACGATAACTTTATTTAATTCATTTAATATTTCGTGACGCATATTGTTATATATTTTCATTTTGACATTTAATCCACATTTCTTATAAGATTCATAGATTTTTATTATGTCTTTGCCAAAGCGTCCGACGGGATCATCTTTACCCGCCAGCAAAATAATTGGCAGATTTTTATCGATATTCTTATAATTCTTATTAGCTGATTTGATTAGAGTGAATATGGTATAGTATCCATTACAAGTAAAACGAAATTGGGTTTTAGGATCATTTTCATATTCTAAGATGACATTTTTATCATTTGTTAGCCAGCAATTATGATTGGAATTATTTTCAAAGTGTTTATAATAACTTCCGTTAGTCTTATTTTCAATATATTTACTGCGGTAGAACCAACCTCTTTTATAAAATTGGATGATATTTGTTAAAATTTTGGCACCGGTCATTTCTAGGTTTGAGTGATATCCGGTTCCTACAATTAGAGCACCTTTAAGTTCACTTCCATATTTAGCTATAAAGTTGCGAGCAATGAATGAACCCATGGAATGACCTAAAAGAAAATAGGGAACATTGGGATAATTCTTTTTCATCTCTAGAGTTAAGGTGTGCAAATCTTCTACTAAAATGGAATCGGCATTCTTTTCGGCGAAGTAACCATAGTGGTCCTTATCTTGAATAGAATAGCCATGACCTAAGTGATCATTACCGCATACTAAAATACCATATTTATTAAGTTCATTGGCAAGATTCTCATATCTTCTGATGTGTTCAATCATACCATGAGATATTTGTAAAATAGCTGTGATGGGAATAGTTGGTTCCCAGATTACAGCATGAATTTCCGTTAAGCCATCTTGTGATTTATAAGTTATTTCTTTTTTCATATTATCCACCAATTATATTATAGTATAAATATGTTCTTGCGTAAAAAGACTTTGGCTAATATTGAGTAAAGTTTTGTAAAGTTATGCTATAATTAGAATGGTGATAGTATGAATATTTTATATGTCAGTTATGATGAAAAGTATTTAAAGGAAATGGATGAAATGGAAGATAATTATTGGGGATTGGAAGATGGCGAGTCTATTAAAGATGAAATCGATAATAATTCCATAATAGAGGTGGCTTTACTAGATAATCATGTGGTAGGTTTTTTGCATGCTCAAGTGTTGGGAGATCAATTAGAAATTCACAATGTCCTAGTTAAAGAAGAATATCAAAAATGTGGAATCGCAACGCATTTGATGGAAGATATGTTAAAGAGTGCTAGTGATTTAAAGATGAAGACAAGTATTGCCAATGCCGTAGCTATAAGAGGAGGGCATATCAATTCTCTTCCTTTACTTAAAAAGTTTGGCTATGAAGAAATATATCGCGTAGAGGGATATTGGAATGCGATATATCCAGGTTATTATTGTCGTCAATGTGATTCTAGAAAATGTTATTGCAGTAATGTAGTATTCTTAAAGAGAATGTAGTATAATATACATATAAAAGGAGGAAAAATATGGATAATAATAATAGTTTTTATTCAAAAGTATTTGGCTGGTTATTTGTCGGAATCTTAGTAACGTTTGTTAGTGCTTATCTTGTTAGTAATAGCTACGATATACTAGACTTAATATTTAATAAAAGTGGTTATTGGGTAGTCATTATAGCACAGTTTGGTCTATGTATATTTTTATCAGCGAGAATTCATAAGATGTCTCAAACTACGGCGATAATTAGTTATGTACTTTATACTTTACTGACAGGAGTTACTCTTTCGTCATTATTGCTTATCTTTGAAATGGGTTCGATAATATTTGTCTTCTTGGCGACAGCGTTGGTGTTTGGAATATTTGCTTTGATAGGTGCTAAGACGAAAATGAATTTGGCTAGTTATGGAACATTTCTACTTGTGGCATTAGTATCATTAATTGTCTTAGAGATAATCAATATGTTTATGCTTAATAATACTGTCGATATGGTACTATGTATAGTAGGTATTGTTATATTTATTGGTTATATTGCCTATGACATGCAACATATTAAAGCTATTAAAGAAGCAGGAGAAAACAGTACGAATTTAGCTATATTGGGTGCTTTTGAATTATACTTAGATTTTATTAATTTATTCATTAAATTATTAAGATTGTTTGGTAAAGAAAGAGATTAAAATAAATTACTCAGTTAAGACATTTATTAACTGAGTTTTTTTATGGCTTATTTGGTGTTTTTTGTTGTTAAATATAAGGAATTTAAGGTATAATTTATATAGAATAGAGGGATAGCATGTTGAATGAATATTACTTTAAAGAAAAACTCGACGAAATAGATAGTGCTAGAGAATCTATTCGTTTTAATAATTCTATAATAGATGAATGTGAAAAAAAATTAGAAAATCCGGATGAGGAAAGTTATGACGAATTAATTGAGACGATTACTCATCAATCGGATTATATAGATAAAACAAAAGCAAGAATTGTTAAATTAGAGGAAGAGTTTAATGAGAGATGTCTATTTGCCACGAGATTGACTTTATCCTTTATAACGCGTTTACTTAATGATATTTGTGAAGATAAGTTTGAATTAATTGCTACAGGCAATGAATATATTATTGTAGCAAAGGATGGAGAAGAAAGATATACATTTCCCGAAAGTGAAAAATTTAATCTTTATCGATTTATAACGGAAAGAGGAGCATTAATCGACAAAAATCCAGAAATAAAAGAGATAATATGTGATATTTTAAATAGAAGAGCAGAGATGTCTTTATATTCTAATTATGATGATAAACAGGAAATGCAGATATTTCAAATGGTGTATGCTACTATTCCTGCTAATCATCCAGAAATACTAAAAGAAAAACCTTTAATGCATCCAGGATTTAAAGATATCGTCAATGATTTGGTTAGAAATATCTATGGGGGAAGTTATATTACGGCAACTGTCGATGATTTTAAAGAGGTCTATAAGAACATTATGGCTGGTAATTTAAATAGCTTGATGGAAAATGAATATTGGTTTGGAGCAAATGTTGGCTCAAATAGTCTAGCAAATATTGTTGCTTATGCGAGAATGTATGGAGTAAAGATTAATTTGACTAAAGAAAATTATATCGTCTATGCCGCCCTTGTCGAGATACTTGATCATGTCAAATATTTGGATAAATATGGCGAGCTGTATATACGTGTAAATGGTCATACGCAAACGAAGGCAACGGAGGAAGAAAGACGAGTAATTGATGATATTGCCTTAGAAGTTTTTAAAACGGATTATACTTGGAGAGAGGCAAGAGAAGTTGCCGAGTCTTTAAGGAATTTCAACTTTATGGAAGATTATAAATTTCCGCATGATGTAAGAACGTTAAGAGAAGCAATTGATGTTAAACCCATAACTTTATTTGACAAGATAGAAGATGTAGATTTAAAAAGTGATATTTTCAAGTTAAAAGATGAAGCGACAAACTTGGTAGCTAAAATGCATGCAAAAGGTGATATTCGTGAACTATTTAATGAGCCAAGTAAGAGTTATGAAGAAGAATATTTGCGAAGAATGGTCTTAGCTAATTGGGATGTGAGTCGCGTATTTAAAGATAAAAAAGTTGGCTCTTTAAAAGTGAATGCTATTGCCGAAGAGTTAGTTAAAGGAACATATTTATCTAGGGATACTCTGGTGACTTTATTTGATATAGAAAATTATGATTATCAAGCGAAAAAGAATGCCCATGAAGAAAAATTAGTAGACTTGGCATGTGGAACTTTATTAGCATTTACTAAATCTAAGAGAATAGAAGATTTATGGAAAAAGTGCGAGGAAATTCAATTTGATTTCAATATAAAATCGGGAACAGTGGGATATTATGATATAAATACTCATGCTTTACCTAATCATGATGTTTTATTCTCTATCCCGCATGATGCAATTAAACCAAAGTTTAGTAAGTTACAACGTCAATATGACTATCTATATGAGCATGCTAGTGATGCCGAATTTTTAGAGGGTGCGATAGAAATATATGGCGATATTTTGGTTATGCAAGCATTTAGAAGTGGCAATAAAAGGACGGCTAAATCGCTATTTAATGCCATGTTATTATCGCGAGGAATAATCCCTCCAGTCAATGATTTGCATGAGCAAGGAAAGAGATTGTGGTTGGATGTTGCAATTGGAAGATTTGAAAGATACACGAAAGCTAAATATAAATTATTATTGCAAACAGCCGATGTTAAAAGACAATTTAAGGAACAAACGTTTAAAGAACCACTTCCACTTTATGATATGGAAGTGGATGAATGGGCAAGAAATAAATAGAATGGTGTGATGTAGTATGTTAAAGGAGTATTATGGTTTTATAAAAGATTATTTAAAACTAGCCGAGTTAAAGATAAAATATTTAGTTATTAATTTAGTATCGGCATTTTTCTATAAAGGGTTTTCTCTATTACTTCCCTTTGTAGCATCTTTAATTATTAAATATTTAACCCAAGGTAATGCAGAAATGACGTATTTGGCTTTGGGAGGATATTTACTAGTATATATTTTATATAATATAGCTCTATATATTAATTATAGAATATATGGATTTAATATGGATTATTGTTATGATAAGATGACAAAAAAGGTATTAAATAAATTAGTCGATGTCGATGGCAATTTTACGAGAATGATAAGTAAAGGTAGACTTATGAATTCTATCAATACCGATATTATCGAAATAGGAGATATGAATGATCAGTTATCGGAGTTCTTTATGGGAATTCTTCAAATAGCAGCGGTGCTTGTAATAGTGGCAACGATTAATATTTATCTATCTTTGCTTTTTGTCCTTTTTACGCTTGTCTATATATATGTGCGAAATCAAGCTGATTGTCATGTTAATTATTATCACAATAAGGTAAAAGTGCAAGATGATAAATATTCGACACTTTTAACACAGATAATTTCAGGCTTACAAGAGATAAAGACATTTAGCATGTTGCCAAAGTTAAAAGCTAAATTGGATATTATTCAAAATAATTTTAATAAGTGTTATAAGACTAAAAGGGAATATTGCACTTTGAGAGATAATGATATAAGAGCCGTTACTTATATATTTAGATTTATTCTCTATGTATTCTTGATATGTCTTATTATGGCCGGAAGAATTGATGTAAGTGTCTTAGTATTGGTTATTGCATATCATGAATATTTGGAAACTTATGTTGGGGATTTAATCTCTTCAACTTCTTCGATAAGAGAGACAAATACGGCAGTATCACGTATAAATGATATTTTAAATTATACTTCCGATGAAGTTAAGTTTGGCTCTTTGGAAACAGATGATATTTATGGTGTCGTAGAATTTAAACATGTATCTTTAGAATTAAAGAAAAAGGAAGTTTTACATAATATCAATTTGAAAGTAAATCATAATGAAGTATTGGCAATAGTGGGAGAAGCAGGATCAGGTAAGACGATGATGTTAAACTTACTTTTGAGACTTTATAAGCCAACTAAGGGTAGTATAAAATTGGATAATGTCGATGTCTTTGAATTTTCGAAAGAAAGTTATTCTAAAAATGTCTCAGTTGTCAATCAAAAACCTTTTATCTTTAATATGAGTATAAGAAAAAATTTAAATTTCGTAGATTCTAATATTGAACATCAGATTGAAGCATGTAAAAAAGCAGGAATTCATGATTTTATTGAAACATTGCCAAATGGATATAATACTATTTTAAGAGAAAATGGAAGTAATATATCTGGTGGTCAGAAACAGATGATTAGTATTGCAAGAACAATTCTTTCGAAAGCAGAGGTAATATTACTCGATGATATTACGACATCTTTAGATCCCGATACGGCAAAATTAGTTCCTAAATTAGTGGATAATTTAAAAAAAGATCATACCGTTATTATGATTACTAAGAAACCAGATTTAATGAAGATAGCTGATAGAATTGTGGTTCTTGATGAGGGAAGAATTCAAGAAATTGGTACACATAAAGAACTCATAAAACACAATGAGATTTATCAATTATTGCAATCAAGAAAATCACCTAGTAGAATTGGGGTGTTTGATAATGATTAAACGTTATTTTATCGAGATAAAGAAATTCTTTAGTATGAAGGCGAATAACAAGAAATTGTTGTTTCACTTATTCTTTTCAGCACTATTGAGGAGTATTTCTTTACTTATTATTCCACTTACGGCATCAATGATTATTGATTATGTGACAAAAGCAGACTTTAAGATGTCAATTATATCATCTTTATTGTTTTTAAGTTCAAGTTGCTTTTATGTTTTATGTCATCATTATAATTATGTTGCATATGCTAATAATTCAATATTTACACATAATAAGTTACAAGAATTAATTTTGCAAAAAGTTACAATGTATGATGAGAATTTTACTAAAAATATTTCGACTTCATATATTGTCAATACGGCATTTAATGATGTGGGAAAAGTTATGCAGATTCCCGATTTAACATTTGATGCTATAACGGAATTTATTGGAATGCTAGTTGCCGTTATAGTTTTAACAAAGGTAAATATACTTATAGGATTGATGGCTCTCATTTTGTGTCTGTTATCAATTTATTCTTTAGGAAAGAATACGAAAAAAAGAGATTATTATTTAGCTAATCAAAGAAAACAACAGGATAATATTTCAGGTCTTATGGGACAAGTATTAGATGGCAATAAAGAGATAAAGTCATTTAATATGAAAGAGGATTTAAATGTCTATTTAGAGACTTATAAAAAGGGTAGAAAAAAGAATTATTTTAAAAAGCGTATATATGATGATAATATAGCTGTAGTAATTCCAATAATTTTGGGATCTGGTAAAATTTTTGTCTATTTGATTATGTCCTATTTAATTTTGAAGGGCTATTATGAGGTTGCTACTTTAGTACTTGTTATTGGTTATTATGAAAATATTCAAACAAAGTATGAGAAGTTCTATTCGTGCATAAATAATTTATCAAGCTATTCAACACCAGTCGATCGTGTTTATAAAATATTGAATTATAAGAATAAGAATATGTTAGAATTTGGCGATAATGACAATGACTTTATCGATGGAAAAGTTGAGTTTAAGAATGTCTCATTTACTTATGAGAAACAAGAAGTAATGAGGAATGTCAGTTTTAAGATTAAACCGAATAGTTTTACGGCTATAGTTGGTAAGAGTGGATCTGGTAAATCGACGATATTCAGACTTCTCTTGCGACTTTATAAAGCAGATAAGGGAGTTATCTTGTTAGATGATGAAAACATAAATGATTATACCAAAGAGGTTTATTCGAGCAATGTCTCAATTGTTACTCAGAAACCTTTTATATTCGATATGAGTATAAGAGAGAATTTAAATCTCGTAGATTCTAATCAAAGTAATCAAATTGCTGCTTGTAAGAGAGTCGGCATACATGATTATATTATGGGATTAAAAGATGGATATAATACCAAGTTGGTAAGAGATGCGGAAAATATCTCAAGTGGACAAAAGCAATTAATCGCGCTGGCAAGAACACTTTTAAGTAATTCAGAAGTATTGTTATTTGATGAGGTCACTTCATCTTTAGATATGCGTACTTCAAAACAGATAATGAAGATTTTAAAGGATTTAAAAAGAGATCATACCATCTTGATGATTACGCATAAACCAGCACTTATGAAAATGGCCGATGAAATACTAGTAATTGATCATGGTCGTCTAGTTGGAAAGGGTACTCATAAAGAGTTGATGGAAGATAATAAATATTATCAAATATTACAAAAATAAAATGTGCAAAAAAAGCACATTTTTTAATGTGCATAGTTTGCACTTTAAAAATAAATGGGGGTGTGACAAAATCGCACATGGGTATTTTTCTCTCTTAAGTTGTTATCAATTTATCTAGTATGATATAATAAACAAAAGAAAGGAAGTATGATTATGAAGTGTATATTGATGAATAAAAATACAGAAGTGTTAGTAGCAGAATATGATGAAGCATTAGCTGTTTTTACTAAAATTGAGAAAATAAAAAATATAGAGTATGCACCAGTCATAATTAATGCTTCTTATAACTTGGGAGAAGATATACGTACTAAGTTATCTGAATGGTTTAAAGATCGTGGAATACCTTCTTGGAGAGATGATTTGGATTTATTGTTGATAAAGTTGGAGTTATCAACACCAACAGAATTACTCGATAAGGCATTAGGTCTTTCCCTTTCTGATCAATATTGGGTAAAACCTATTGATAGCAATATAAAATATGAAGATGTAAATTTTTTTGACCATGATTTTGGCTATTCTGAATTTACTAATGCAACTTTTTCTAAGAGTAATACAAGCAGTGATAATATTAGTTTAATATCTCCAAATAATATGACAGATGGAAGACTTAAGAAAGCATGGATTATCGATAATGGTGTAAGATATTTATTAAAGAGTGGATATAAAAGTGAAGTTATGCAACCATTCAATGAGGTACTAGCATCAATGATATCCAAAAGATTAGGCTTTAATTATGTAAGTTATGATTTGGATGTTGTTAATAATATCGTAGTTTCTAAATGTCCATGTTTTATTAATTCAAATGTTGAACTTGTTCCTGCATATCAAATTCTTTATAAAAATTGTGATAAGAATAATGCCTATGAAGATTATATAAAGATACTTGAAAGTCACGGTATCAGCGATGCAAGAGAGAGAATAGAAGATATGTTTATAGTAGATTATTTAATGTTGAATGAAGATAGGCATTTGAATAATTTTGGTATTATAAGAGATGTTAATAACTTGAAATGGTTAGGAGTTGCTCCGATTTTTGATACAGGTCAGTCACTTAATATTTTGGATTATAATGATGATGAAATAATATTGAATGGTGATGCAAGATTCTTTTATGATGTAGGTAATTTTGATGATATTATTTTAAAAATAAATAATATTGGAAGATATGATTTATCAAAATTAGATGGTTTAGTTGATGAGTTTAATTCTCTATTGCATAGCTATAGTGATATCACTCATATGACAGATAGAAGAATAGATAAAATTTGTCTTTTATTGCAAAGTAGAATTGATAAGTTGAAGAGTATTATAGAAAAGCAATGTTAGTAAATGTAGCATTGTTTTTTTGATGTGTGACAAAATCGCACATGGGTATTTTTATGATATATTTATATTGAAATATTAAGAAATATAAATATATTTTAAGTGATGAATCATAAAAATTTACACATACTAATAAAAGTGTTATAATAAGCATTAATAAATTTGTAGAGAAGGTATGTTTATGGGAATGTTACAACGAATATTAGTTAGAAAAGATTTTTATAAATCCCTGAATGAAACGCCAAGAAGACGATTTGTCGATGCAGAAAGCATTAACTTAACGATGTTTAATGAAGATGTTAAAAACTTTATTATTGGAACGGAGAGTAAGATTAATGTTTGTTTGAATGCTTTCTTTTCAGATTTGAATGTTAAAATTAAAATAAATAGAAATAAAAGTACTAGATCAAAATTGGTATTTTATAATGTTGATAATCCACATGAAGAATATAAACTGGAAAATGGAGAAATTGTAGCTACTGGTTCTGTTGTTAATAATGATGTAATTAGTTATGCGAGAAATAATAAGGGTAAAATAGAAAAAGTATTTCTCTATTATGATACGATAGTTGCATCGTTTGCTCTTATGAGTGTACCAATAAATGCAAGAGTAGATTACCGCTATGGATTTTTTGAAGATGCCTATTTTTATTTAAAAGCAGAGAATGGCTTTGGAGGAGTTCAAATATATCGAGTGGATAAGGAAGTTATCGATAATGATACTGTGGATTGTTATCACTTTAATTTAGATGAATTACAGGAGGTTTTCGATAAAACTATTGTACCAGGAGATTATGTTCGAGCATATGATACACTGAGAAATTGTGTGAATGCTAAAGAGCAAAAGGTAAGAGATGAGATTAGTGTTGAACTTAAAAAACAAGAATCAAAAAGAGGAATAGAAGAGAAGTTAGAAGATAAATTTATTGAAATATTAGAACTACAAAAGGAACTAAATGATATTTTTAATGAAAAGAGAAGAATAACAATAAGTAGCAATTATCTTTTTGAAGAAATAAATGGAACAAGGAGAATAAAGAGAAAGTGGTTACCATATTTGCCTTATATAAATTTATCTAAAGTAAATTTGACGGAAGTAGATATAAGTGGTGTCGATTTTTCCTATACGAATTTAAGACTAAATCCGCAAATTGTCTATAATAAAGATTTGAGACATTGTAGGTTTGTAACTAGACAAAATGAAAATAAAATATTTGATCCGACGACAGATTTTACTGGTTGCTTGCTTGAGGGAACTTATATAGCAGATGCCAACGTAAAAAAGGGAATTGACTATAATGCTAAAGGATTAAAAATAATTAATAGAGGTGAATATCATAATTGATATTCATTTTTTAATGATTAAAAAAGAAGTAAAATGATAATAATTCGGTAATATAAAGGGTGAAGGGTTAAATCATGACAAAAAAATAAAGAATTATTAAAGGCAGTAGTAGGACCTTGTTTAAAAACTAAAATAAAAAATATCAGTGGCAAAAAAATCATAGTACTTGTTCTATCGATATAGTAACACTCTATGATATTAGAAATCAAATATCAATGTATCGTAATTTTGCAGACGCGTCTGCAAAAATTGAAAGGAAGTTATTTTATGGTAGAAAAAAAATTAGAATTTACATTTAAAGAAAGTGTTAAAAGAATTATTGAAAAAATAGAAGCTTCTCAATTAGAAATATTCCAAAATGCTAATAAAAGTATATTAGAATTATATTTCTTTATTGGAAAAATGATTGAAGATAATGTCAGTTGGGGTAATAAATTTATTGATGAATTATCAATTAGTTTAAAGATTAAATATCCAAAGGCAAAAGGATATTCACCCAGAAATCTTCGTAATATGAGAAAATATTATTTGTCAGTAAAAGATAATAAAGAACTCAAAGAACTTTCTTATAAAATACCTTGGTCACATAATACAGTCATAATGGATCGAGTAAAAGAAGATGATAAAAAAATCTAGAAAGTGAAAAATAAATAGAAAAATTTTCATCAAAAAAGAAGTAAAATGACAATTCATCGGTAATATAAAGGGTGAAAGGAGAGAATAGATTGAACGAAAATAAAACCATAAAAATAACATCCATAAGAGATAGAATATTTAAAGAGATTTTTCACGATGAGAGAAATAAAGAACTTCTAAAAGTTGTTATTGAAACTTGCTTAAAAATAAATATCAAGG
>CAJTKV010000009.1 GCA_910577075.1 uncultured Bacilli bacterium | reverse complement strand
CCAGTTTCCTTTTTCCAATCAGCACATTTATCCTTCATGTGTTGCATTACAGCAGTAGCAAATGGCGTGCCTTCCTCTTCATCAGTATGACTTACACCCTTCATAACTTTGGTAAGTTCATATAGTCCAACATAACCAAGAGATAGTGTTGAATATCCGTCTTTTAGATATTTATCAATCTTCTCACCCTTAGCTAAACGAGCAATAGCTCCATATTGCCAATGAACTGGTGATATATCAGATGTAACACCTAATAGGGCATGATGTCTACACATTAAAGCTTCACGGCATAGATCCAATCTCTCATCAAACAATTTCCAGAATTTTTCCTCATCGCCATCAGCTAAGATACCAATTTGTGGCAAGTTAATAGAGACAACTCCTTGATTGAAACGTCCTTCAAATTTGTAGTTGCCATTTTCATCTTTCCAAGGGCTTAAGAATGAACGACACCCCATTGGTGAGAAGACATTGCCTTCATAATTTTCACGCATCTTTTTCGCAGAAATATAGTCTGGGTATAATCTCTTAGAACTACATTTAACGGCCAATTTGGTTAAATAATCGTACTTACCACCCTTTAGGCAATTATGTTCATCTAAAACATAGACCAATTTAGGAAAAGCTGGAGTTATGTAAACACCCTTCTCATTTTTAATTCCCTCATATCTTTGTTTAATTATCTCTTCAATAATCATGGCATTTTCTTCAATATAAGGATCGTCCTTCTCCAAATTCAAAAATAAAGTTACAAAAGGTGATTGTCCATTTGTCGTCATTAATGTATTAATTTGATATTGAATAGTTTGAACTCCATTAGAAAGTTCTTTCTTTAACTCTTGTTGCACTAGATCATCAATTACTTCTTTATCAACCTTACCCGTTAATACTTTTTTAACACGCTTCATGATCTTATCGCGTGATACTCGCAAGTATTTACCTAAATGCTTAATCTCTACTGATTGCCCACCATATTGGTTAGATGCAACAGCAGCAATTATTTGCGTAGTAACAGTACATGCCACTTGGAAACTCTTAGGAGTCTCAAGCATTTTACCATTCATAACTGTACCATTATCCAACATATCCTTAATATTGATTAAACAGCAGTTAAATATTGGTTGGATAAAATAATCCATATCATGGAAGTGTAATACACCTTCATCATGGGCTTTACTGATTTTTTCAGGAAGGAGTATACGTCTAGTTAAATCCTTAGAAACTTCACCAGCTATATAATCCCTTTGAGTACTTGCAAGAACTGAATTCTTGTTCGAATTTTCTTCATTCAATTCCTTATTTTCATTTCTAATTAGACTAAGAATACTTTCATCGGTAGTATTGCTCTTTCTAACTAATGCTCTATTATATCGATAGACGATATAATGTTTAGCTAAATCAAATCTCTTAGCTTCCATTAATTTAAATTCGATAATATCTTGGATATCTTCTACTAAGATACGTTTTTTGTTAAGTCCCTCGATATACTTAACAATTTTTTTAATTTCATTATCGGTTGCTCGATCTTCTTCAGGCAATTCATCGTTTGCCTTTCCGATTGCGACAAAGATCTTTTCTTTGTCATAGTCAACGATGTGACCATCACGTTTGATAACTTTCATTTTATTCTTACCTCTCCTTTATTTTACAATCCCATTATAGCATCGAAGATTTTTATTTTTTGTTGCATTTGCAACAAAATTGAAATATAATGAAATTAGCAAATTTAATTGTTGAAAAATGTCCAAAGGAGGTCCATTAGATATGCCGAATATTCATATGTTTGATAACATTGAAGAAAGTGATGTCAAAAAAATGTTAAATTGTTTTCAAGCAAATACTTTACACTTTAAAAAGGATACAACTATACTTTCTAATGTCACAAATACCCGTCAAATAGGTGTCATATTAGAAGGAAGTGCCAATATCATCAGATACAATTTTAATGGTTCAAGAACAATTATGGAAAGTTTAGTAAGTGGTGATGCCTTTGGAGAATTTTCCGCATCTAACGGCGAAGAATTATACGTCATTTCTTCAGAAGATTCTAAAATCGTACTTTTCAATCATGAAAATCTCATCACAAGATGCAAGAAGAATTGTCCATACCACAATCAACTTATCGATAATATGCTCCAAATCCTAAGTGATAAACTAAAAAAGACGAACGAGCGAATTGAAATATTGACAAAGAAGACGATTCGCGAAAAATTACTCGCCTATTTTAATTTTCTTTCTAAAAGACAAATAAGTCGTGTTATTACCATTCCCTTTTCTTTAACCGATCTCGCCGATTATCTCTCTATTGATCGCTCCGCTATGATGCGGGAAATACGCAATTTGAAAGATGAAGGATTAATTGATTCTAAAGGAAAAAAAATATATCTAAATTACTAGGCACATTTCTTTAATACTTTATTTTTTTCACATTGAACATAAGCATGGAAATCAGCCTTGCTTATTTTTTTAGTAAAAGGAACTTTTAGCTTTGAAAATTTCAAGCGTTTTTCCATGAGCTCATAAACAAGAGCTAGACGTTTTTTTAGTTCTTCTTTGCCATAGAAGCCTTGATAATATTCTCCTATATATAAATTTAGATAACATTTTCCCAAGAAGTTTATGACATAGCGATAATTTTGGGCAGCTTTTATAGGATGAAGAATCGCTCCATTATCGACTAAATAGAAAAGATTGTCAATGGCTTGCAAAAAACATAAACATTCATCGCGGGAAACATATTCACTTAAATAGTCAATTAAAGAAGACAAATCAGCATTAAAATACCATTCTTCCATATTTTCTGTTCCCACAAAATTTTCAAGCAAACTGGCAACACTCGTTGTAACCATATAAGTATAACGCAAATTTTCTTTCTTTTGTTCATCGTAATTGGCAAAGTATCGTCTATCTAATAAGTTTGTATATCCCTCATTTAAGCCTATGCCGATTATTTTTCTACTTTTTCTATCTATTTGCTGAAAGCCTGAGTAGATGCAATTTTTTGTTATCACACTCGATGCTAAATGGAATATTTCGTGCATAATGGCTGATTTAAACTCGCCTATTTTCAAGCGCATTTTATTATAAAGTAAATTATACTCTGCCAATGCTCCGCGATTATAAAACTGGGCATTGCTACTAGCGGATATGATTTCAAGATCCTTTAGACGATAAAAGAAAAAATCCCAATTAATATGACCTTTAAATTTTAATGTATTGTAAAAGTCTTGAAATACACCCTCATAATCTTGGTGGATTTCATAGGGAATCTCCTTATTTAATTTTTTTCTAGCTCGTGGATAAATATTCATTCTTATCACCTACAAATATTTAAAAGGGTTATCACAAGCATCATCTAACCTCAAAACTTTCATATTGGGAAAAGGATTTTCGCGAAAATATGTATATAAACTCGTAAAATCAGGAATATTAACACTTCCATCCATTAGAAAACTATAGCGACTCTTTACTACTTTTAAGTACTCTGATTCTATTACGGGAATGACGTCTTTTTTGGCCCAAAAAAGAGTGTTTTTAGAATCACTCAAGCAAATAACTGTTTCTTTAGTAGCATTATCACTGATGGACTCAATAGTAAGGTCTTTATGAACAAATATGGCTTTAATAATGGCTTGAAATTCTTCATCAGGTATTCCGTTAAAATATTCTACCTCTTCAACCATGCGGGCATATAAATAGCGGAGATACTCTTCTAGGTTATCATGGGAATTTCCGAGCCAGTAAGGAATGCTGCGAACACCCGTACTTGCAACGTAATCATAGCGTTTATCTTGGTCAAACTTTACAATAGTATACCCTCTTGAACTTCCTGTACTATAGACTATAACGCGACATAGTGATAATTGGTTATCTTCACTAAAAAAGTTGTTAAAAAACTCAAGTCTTTCATGCGTTGTTGCACTAATTTTATCTTCAATCAAATTTACTTCGCTTGTTACACTAGGAGAGTTTTTATCTTCTTGATTATTTATCCCAAGACGAGTTGAGTTTCCAGCTTCTAAAGCGCGTCGCTTTACCTTTTTCATATAATCACCTTTAAAGTGTATTATAAAAATATATTTCAAGCATTGCAAGAAAAAAAACGAATATTTCTATTCGTCTATATACTTATTGTATTTGTTGAATTCCGAATCTTTATCTAATTTGGTATCACTTAATTCTTTAAACAATTTCTTTTGTGTATGATCTAACTTTGTTGGAATAATAACTTTGATAATACCGTAAGCATCGCCTTTGCGCCCACTTTTTTCATCATCAATACCTTTACCTCTAAATTTGAATTTATCGCCATTTTGCGTTCCTGAAGGAATTTCAGTGATAATGGTTCCTTGAACAGTTGGAACCTCCTTTTTACACCCCAAGACAGCTTCCGCAATCGTTAGAGGTATCGTTACATAAATATCTCTTCCATCGCGTTCATATAATTCATGGCCTTTAACTCTAAAATCAATATAGATATCTCCTCTAGGTCCTCCATTTGCTCCGCAAGAGCCTTTTCCTGCCATACGCATCGTATCGCCATTTTCCACTCCTCTCGGAACTCTTAACTTAATATTTTTATCGCGATTAACGGTTCCTCTTCCATTACATTTAGAACACTTAGTATCATAAGTTACACCACGACCTTCACATTTAGGACAACTAGACTCTGATTGGAAGACACCAAAGACAGTTCGCTGTTCCGTAACAACTCTTCCTCTGCCGCCACAAGTGCTACATTTCTTTTCACCCTTGCCACCACGGCCTTCACATTCACCGCATTCATCATCGATATTGATTTTAAATTCTTTTTCAACACCATAAATAGCTTCTTCAAACGTAAGAGTCATATTGACGACTTTGTCGGCTCCCTTAGATTTTCTTGAACCACGACCTCTTGATCCACCAAAAGATCCGCCCATCATTTGCTCAAAAATACTTCCCAAGTCAAAATCATCAAAACTGAAGCCATCAAATCCGCCAAAACCGCCGCCGCCATTTTGGTCAAAAGCAGCATGACCAAATTGATCATATTGGCGTCTTTTAGATTCGTCGCTTAAAACGGCGTATGCCTCACCTATTTCTTTAAATTTCTCGGCAGCGCCTTCTTCTTTATTAACATCTGGATGATATTGTTTTGCTAATTTACGAAAGGCCCTTTTGATTTCCTCATCACTGGCATTTTTGCTAACGCCAAGGACTTCATAATAATCTCTTTTACTCTCTGCCATTATCTTCACCTAACCTCATTCAAAATTTTTCCGTATTCCCTTATTGCATCTTCAAACATCTCTATTGCAACCGCATATGGTTCATCAGTGCTCAAATCAATTCCGATTGATTTTAAGGCATCCATAGGAGCTATATTTGATCCTATTTTCAAAAATTCGCGGTATTTATCAAGGAATCCCTCTTCCTTATTCAAAATCTTTGATGCCACATTGCAAGCACAAATAATCGCAATAGAATAGTTATAGACATAATAGCCATTACCCATATAAAAGTGAGGAATACACGCCCAAGTATTTTCATTATAATCCTTTATTGTATCTCCATACATCTCCCTAACAGATTTAAGCCATATATCATTAAAAATTTCCGCGTCAGCAGGCTTACCTAAGCGTACACATTCATGAACACGTTCTTCAAAGATTGCCTCTCTTCCCGCACCAAAGAAATTACTAGCAAAAATTTTTAAGAAATTGCCAATTACGCACATTTTTACGCTTTTATCATTTTCGCGATCTTTGATTATGTTGGAAAAGATAATCTCATTAGTTAATGAAGCAACTTCTGCTGTTGAAGTATCCTGATATATTTCTAAAGGAATTTGATTATTTATTGTAAAATACTGATTGACAAAATGTCCAAGTTCATGCGATAAACTAGAGATGTCCATAATCTGATTATAGAAACTGCCAAATACGCGAGGATTGTTAAATGGCGTATAGGCACAAGACCATCCTCCTACTTTTTCTTCACTTGGCATTATATCTACTAATCGCTTATCAAAAGCCATTTTTAAAACATCCGTATACCAACTGCCATATATTGAGAAAGTATCTAAGACTATTTTCTTAGCCTCTTCAAAAGTATATTCTTTTAGAATCTCTTTTGTCAATTGAGGATACATATCATAGGAATGAACCTCATCTAATTTAAACGTATCTTTATGTATTTTAATATATCCATCATAGACATAATTGTATTTTCTCAAGGACTCCATCAATTTATCATAGACTTTACGAGGAATTTTTCGCTCTTGCAAAACTTTATCTAATTGGGACTCATATCCGCGGTACTTTGCTTCAATTTCATGATTGCGAACAAAGCCAATATAATTAGAAGCCAAACTGCTAATATTATTTTTATAGGCTTTGACCATAGACTCATTTGTCTGGCGTCTAACATCACGATCTATGCTTCGCAAATACTTATCCGAAGAACTATCATTTATTTCGATTACTTCTCCTGTTGGCAAAGTAATGGGATCAAATCTAAGTTCTTTACTTCGAATGAATTGACTGCTCTTTGTGTAATTTTGACTTGCCGCATCATAATCTGCAAATATGGCTTCACCTCTTTCGTCAAGCAAATGCTCCTTTAGGCGAAATGGCTCTTTTAATACTCTCTCATAAGGTGCCAACTGGGGCTCAGATTTTATAAACTCGTCAAATATTTCGGCACCTTTGCTCATCAATTCTGGAGTAACAAAAGCCATTTTACTGTTATAATCAGCAATAATCGCATTAATAGCACTATCATTCCTCTGAGCATCACTATCCGTTATATCAACATCACAAGAGAGAAAGGTAAAAAATTCCAATCTTTCGATTATTTTTTCAACACTCTCACTTTCGGTAAAGTATTCTAGCAAAGTCTTTGGAGAGTCTAACAAGTGACCCTTATATTTTAGCAAACTGTCTATCAATGCCGGAACTCTTTCATAATCTTTTGTCCAATCTTCCCAAGACTTGTAAAGATCACTATTATCCCACTTATATTCCTCTTTAATTTCGCTTCTCTTCATAAATTTATTCCTTCCTGCATTTTTATAACCAAAATTAATGGGGAGATAAATCCCCATTAATCAGTAATTATTTTTCGACAAATTCGGCTTCGCTTACTTCGTCTTCATCGTCTTTTTTATCTTTTTTTGTATCTTTAGAGGCTTCGGCTTCTTTAGCAGCTTCTTCGTATACACGACCAGCTAATTCCATAGCTTTTTCTTGTAATTTAGAAGTTGCCTCCTTTATTTCCTCTAATTCATCGGTCTTTAAAGCATCTTTGACTTTATCGGTTAATTCATTTATCGTTTTCTTTTCATCTTCTGATACTTTATCGCCTAAATCACGAATTGCTCCTTCAGCAGCAAATATAGCTTGTTCAGCATCATTCTTAGCATCAGCTAGTTCTTTACGCTTTTCATCAGCCTCTTTATTGGCCTCAGCTTCCTTCATCATCTTATCAATTTCTTCATCGCTTAAGTTAGTGTTTGAAGTAATTGTTATCTTTTGTTCTTTATTTGTACCTAAGTCTTTAGCCTTAACATTAACAATACCGTTGGCATCGATATCAAATGTAACTTCGATTTGTGGCACACCTCTTCTTGCTGGAGGAATATCTGTAAGCTGAAATCTTCCAAGCGTTTTATTGTCCGCAGCCATGGTTCTCTCACCTTGTAATACATGAATATCTACAGCTGGTTGATTATCAGCAGCTGTTGAGAATACTTGACTCTTACTCGTTGGAATAGTTGTATTTCTTGGGATTAATACAGTCATAACATCTCCAAGAGTTTCAATACCTAAGGATAATGGTGTTACATCTAGTAATACTAAATCTTCAACCTCTCCTGTCAATACACCACCTTGAATAGCAGCACCCATAGCAACTACTTCATCTGGGTTAACACTCTTATTTGGCTCTTTTCCTAATTCCTTCTTAACTAGTTCTTGGATGTAAGGAATTCTAGTTGATCCACCAACTAAAACAACTTGATCAATATCTGTGTTCTTTAACTTAGCATCCTTTAAGGCCTTTCTTACAGAATCCAAGGTTGAATCGAATAAATCCTTATTTAAATCTTCAAATTTAGCTCTCGTTAAATCCATTTCAAAGTTAACAGGACTTCCATCAACTTGAGCAATAAATGGCAAGCTGATAGTCGTTGTCGTGGCATTCGATAGATCTTTCTTAGCTTTTTCGGCTTCATCCTTAACACGTTGCATAGCCATCTTATCATCTTTGATATCGGCTTTAGTATCCTTCTTAATTTCTTCAACAATGTAATCCATTACACGATTATCAAAGTCATCTCCACCTAGACGGTTATTACCGCTAGTTGATTTAACTTCATATACCCCATCACCTAATTCTAGAATAGATACATCGAATGTACCACCACCTAAGTCATAAACTAAGATAGTTTGTAGCTTATCTTGTTTATCAAGACCATAGGCAAGTGCAGCAGCCGTTGGCTCATTTACAATTCTTTCAACTTCTAATCCAGCAATCTTACCAGCATTCTTAGTAGCTTGTCTTTCAGCATCATTAAAGTATGCTGGAACTGTAATAACGGCTTTAGTAACTGGCTCACCTAAGTAAGCTTCAGCATCCTTTTTAATCTTCATTAAAATTTTAGCACTAATCTCTTCAGCAGTATATTTTTTGCCGTTAGCTTCGACCTTTTTACTAGTACCCATCAATCTTTTGATAGAGGCAATGGTATTACTCGCATTTGTAACAGCTTGTCTCTTAGCTTGTACACCTACTAATTCATCATCACCTTTAAAAGCAACAACTGATGGAGTTGTTCTATCTCCTTCAGCATTTGCTATAACTGTAGGAGTTCCTCCTTCAAGTACAGCACAACAACTATTAGTTGTTCCTAAATCAATTCCTATTATTTTTCCCATATTTATCTTCCTTTCAATTATTCACTTACTTTAACCATCGTAGCTCTTAGCACACGATCTTTATACATGTAGCCTTTTTGTAATACATCTATTACGATACCAGGTTCTACTCCCTCTTTTACTTCCGTAAGTACCGCTTGATGGATATTCGGATCAAAAGGAGCATTTAAAGCCTCGATTTCGACTACACCATTATTATTCAATATATTTAATATATTCGTATACATCATTTTAAAGCCCTTTAGGAATTCCTCATTTTCCTTAGTTTCCATTCCCAAAGCTCTCTCAAAATTATCACATACAGCAATTAATTGCTTTAATATATCTTCATTGGCATACTTCTTAAATTGATCAACTTCTTCTTCCTTGCGGCGCTTAAAGTTCATCATTTCGGCCTGTATACGCATCGATTTTTCCTTTTCTTGACCAAGAAGTTCTTGTAATTTAATTAATTCCTCTTGGTGCTTATCTTTGTGTTTATTTATCTTTTTATTTTCTTTTACTTCTTTTTTTTCTTGAACATTTTGTTCTTCGTTCAAGATTTCCTTATTTTCTTCCATGATGCCCTCTTTCCTTATTTTTCAATGTAACTTTTCAAGAAATTAAGTAAGGTTACAACTTTGTCATATTCCATTCTCTTTGGGCCAATAATCGCCAAAGTTCCTTCATCATTACCCACTTGATAATGCGTCTTAATAATCGTTACATCGGGGTCAAATTCCGTCTCTTCGCCAATGTAGATATTAACGCCCTGTTCATTTGTTTCAATGTGTTTTACCAATTCCACATTTTCCAATTTAGATACCATATCTTTAAGTTTTTCGGGTTCCTCATATTCTTTAAAATCTAAGATATTTGTCTTACCGCCAAATACGATATCTGAATTATTCATTGTAAAATCCTGGAAAGCCGATGAGAAGAAGTTACATACTTCATCATAACGTTCAATTACTTCTTTAATTTTGGGTTTAACTTCAAGTTCTAGTCTCTCAGTTACCTTGTCTAAAGGTGTTCCTACCAAAGCCTTATTGATTATCTCGCTAGTTTTAATTAATTCCCGCAAATTGATATTGGAGCCAACATTTACCTGCTTATTTTCAACAATGCCCTTGTTAGTAATCAAGACGGCTACAACTCTTCTGTCTCCCGATTCATCGTCATCTTCATCTAAAGGTATTATACTAATCTGTTTTAAAGTATTACTACTCTTAGATGGTCCAATAACGACACTTGTATAATGTGTAATATCACTGATAATTTCCATACATTTAGTAATGGCATCTGATACTACAAGCTGATTATTAGAAAGAATTGTCTGGAGTTTTAAGACATCTTCACCAGTCATTTCCTTTGGTTCCATCAATTTTTTTACATAGTAGCGATATCCTGCTTCTGATGGTATTCTTCCACTTGATGTATGTTCTTTTTCGATATAGTTTAAATTTTCTAAGATACTCATATCATTGCGAATTGTCGCTGATGAACATTTAAATTTATCGACTAAAGATTTAGAACTAATTGGCTTAAATGTTTGAATATAAACTTCAACTATTTCTTTCAGTAATTGTTCTTGTCTCTCTCCCATTAAATCACATCCTAGCACTCTGTTATTTCCAGTGCTAAATTAATTATATAGCACCTATTAGCACTTGTCAATAGTATTTGCTAATTTATTTAATAATATGTCCTAGATTCCTAAATATGAAAAAATACTAGATTTTCTCTAGTATTCATAAGTTCCGTGTAATTTTGTTAACTGTTCTGTTGTTAATGGATCAATTTCCCATTTATCATCTACTTTATTAAGAGTCAATGTTAGAGTATAATCTACAGTATCCGTCGTATCTAATAATTTACTTATCTTATAAGATAGATACTTGGTTAGATCAATATCGCCATTATCTCCAACGAAATCGGCTTTATTTGCCGTCAAATAGTCTCCTGATTCTTTGTTAGTCTTATAATAATCATAAACGGTAATTTGCACTTCAACTTCAGCCTTATCTCCATCTATTTTTTCATTTTTAATTTCATAATTCATATTGCTATACTGCCTTAAATAAATTTCACGATAATCCTTCATTTCATCATCGCTTAATTCCTCTGTCGTCAAATAGTCATTAAGTTCATCAACTACTACTTGATCATTGTTTTTATAATTATTTAGAAATTTTTTAACAGAATCTGCTGGGGTTTTATTCATCAAAGCACAGCCAGTTAGACAAAGAATTGATACTGCCAGTAAAGCTATTATTTTTTTCACTATTATCTCTCCTCAATAGTATTATTAGCATAATTAACATATTTATACATAAAAAAGAAGCCTAAGCAGCTTCTTCTTCATCGTCATCATCTAAGATACCATCAACTACCTTATCAGCTACGATATCTTTAAAATCTTCAATCAATTCATCATATAATGCTTTATCTGAAACAACTTTCATATAATCATCTTCATTGCTTCTAATTGATTCAAATATTAGGAATTCATCTGTTGGAGTTTCATCCTCTAATACTCTTACAGCATAGATGTATTTCTTTCCGTTTTTTTCTAATGTCTCTAGTAACAAGTACTCTTGTTGATTTTCAAGAGTAACAATATTTCCAACCTCTATCATATTCTATTCTCCTTCTGTTATCTATAAAGTAGGTGCTTGACCATTAAACTTAGAATTTATAGCTTGTTCAAAGCCCATATTCTTACTTGTATCGAAATTATGTAAAGCTTCTAAGTCTTCCTTAGTTAAATTGCTATGCGAACTTAGGAATGTAGATACAGCTGAGCCTAAACCTACTTCTCCTTGAGTTGCTCTTACTTCTTCAAGTTGCGCAATAGCTTCTCTAACTTCGAAATCTGTTAATGTTCTATCATGTCTACAAATGAAGTCAAGTTTTTCCATTTGTCCTTCTGTGAAGCTAACTTCATCGTGGAATAGATTTACTAAATCAATTCTACTTTGTTCAGACAATTCATCTCTTCTTCCATTTATAGCTTCTTCCAATTTATCGGCTACTTCAATTCCATTAGTAGGGTCTTGTACTTCGCTTCTTACCCAATCAGTAAGATCAGATTTCAATTGATCTTGAACGTCTTGAGGGAATTGAATTTGTGTTACGTTAGGATCTTGTGTAGAAGGTGCTAACGGATTTACAACTACAGGTTGTGGTTGATTTCCATCACCCAAGTTTTGTTGAGTTCCGTCACCTGGTTGTGTTGGTTGATTTCCATCACCCAAGTTTTGTTGGTCTCCATCGCCCAAATTTTGTTGTTGGCCTTGTTCCAAAGCGGCCTCCATATCTGCTAATTCATCTGGGTCAACTATTCCTACTTGATCATTTTCATTAATATTTTCTTCTTCTTGTTGTTCTTCAACTTGAGCTTGAATTATTTTATTATAATCAAATTGATAATCATTTAATTCTTTCCAAGATTTAACTCCGCCGAAATCATCAAATGCAGCGGAAACATTATCGAATGTAATGCGAGGGAAATTCTTGAAGCGGTTCTCTTTAAGAGTTTTTGCGCCTTCTCCCTTGCCACGATATTTATTTAATCTTTCAACGCCTTCATCAAATATATCAATAATAGCATCATCCATACCTTCTGGGAATAAATTTGGATCGCGTAAATCGTCAGTTGTTAAGAACTGGTCATCGCCTTCAAGTTTAAATCCAGCTTTTCTCTTGGCGTTATCCATAACAAATTCGATATTTACGCCTGCTTCCTTGCTCATTTTCTTAGCAAGTTTCTTCATCTTATGTCTTCTAGCACCATATTTGATATTTTCTTTTAACTTAACATAAGTTTCAGCTGCAACACCTGCAACACCAAGTCCTCCCGCAATCAAAGCTCCTGCCATACCAATTCCTAATGCTGGTCCAGTAAGTCCTAAACCTACAGCGGCGACTAAGGTAACACCTTTAAGTTTGTTATAGAACTTAGAGCGTGCATTACGCGCAGAATTAACTTTCATTGCGTGAGCATCTAGTTCTGGTAAATTTGACTGTTGTATAGCTTGTTCATTAGAATTACCATAATCTAAATCATCGTCATCAGATCCTGTTGGTTGATTTCCATCACCTGGTTGTGTTGGTTGATTTCCGTCACCTGGTTGTGTTGGTTGATTTCCGTCACCTAAGTTTTGTTGATCTCCAACAGCAGCTAAAATCTCATCTTTTTTACCATCTCTAACTTTTTCAGATAATTCGCCAACATTTTTAAATTGATGTCTTCCTAAATTAACTCCGTTAGCCTTTAAAATAACATTGCTTGAAATCAAGTCATCCATTGTCATTTTTGTCTTATTTGCTAAAACTCCCGCAAAACCCTTTAAATATGAGTCTACTTCACTCTTATTAAATTTATCTACTGGAATAATAGGTCTTGGATCGCACACTTTATTTCCGCAACGCATATCTAAAGAATATGATCCGTCTTCGTTTGTAATAATATCAACAGATATCAATGTCTTATCAACATCAACTACTACAGCATCTGCTATTGTTTCAAATGCATTAGAGAAATTACTTAAATCCATATCTTCAATAAAATCATTTGTCTCTAAGTATCTCTCGAAATTGGCAAAAGTCTTTTCAAATGTTTCTAATTTATCAGCAAGTTCAACTAGTCTCTTTCTCTCTTCGATTAATTTTTGCATTTCAACAGCTAATGGTTTTCTATCGCCGTTATTCTTAGTAGCATATAATTGTTGTCTTATAGTTTCAAATTGATAAGAAATAGACACTATTCTACTATTAATATCGGCTTTTAGTACATCTATTCTTGACATTTGTGCACCAAAGACATTATTATATCCTAACTTCTCTTTAAATTCAGAGACCAAAGTTTTTAATTTATCACGAAGTTCATCCTTGGAATTATAATATTTATCCTCTTGGTCAGCCATATGTTCTTGATCGATTTTCTTGGCTTCCTCAAGATTAGCTAATTCGGATTCTTTTCTCGTTCTTAAAACGTCCTTATCTTCATCAGTTAAAGTAGCATCATTGGCTAAATCGGCAAGTTCTTGTTTCTTAGCAGCAATCTCAATGTCATGTTGTGCAATAGAAGCGTTTTGTTGTTTTTGTATTGCCTCTAAATCTGTTTGTCTTTCATGACGATAATCTGCATTTCGCAAATTCAAGAATTCATCTCTAAATTTGACAAAATCGTCTGAAAAAGATGCTAACATTTGATTTTCATTAATATTCATATTGTTTCCTCCACACTCTAGTAACCCCTAGACTTTTTTCAACGAGTCATATAATATCAAAAAATCTGTTTTACGTCAAGAAAAAGCCTATAGTTACTACTATATACATTAATTTTAGCATTAAAATCAATATTTGTATACTATTTTTGTCTTCTATTCTATATTTTCCAAGCGAACACTGACAAGTTTTGACACTCCACTTTCTTGCATCGTTATACCATATAAAGTATTGGCGTATTCCATTGTTCTCTTTTTATGAGTAATTACGACGAATTGGGAGTTATGTTCATATTCTTTAATATATGTTCCGAATTGATCGACATTGGCCTCATCTAAAGCGGCTTCGACCTCATCTAATATGCAGAAAGGCACAGTTCTAATATTCAAGATACTAAATAATAGTGCGATAGCTGTTAAAGTCATTTCTCCTCCACTTAGGGTATTTATACTCTTCAAAGATTTTCCTGGAGGTTCAGCAGAAATATCTACACCAGTCGTTAACATATCCGTTGGATCTGTCAATATTAAGTTGGCTTTACCACCTTTAAATAGTTTTTTAAATACAGAGGCAAATTCCGCATTAACTTTATCAAAGGTTTCAGCAAATCTCTCCTTCATTGTCTCATCTAAGTCATTAATTATCTCAAGTAAATTAGAGATAGCTGCTTCTAAGTCTTTTCTTTGGTCAGTTAGGAAAGTAAAGCGCGTATTAACTCTTTCATATTCGGCAATACTTCCAACATTGACATCTCCCAAATCGCGAATATCTCTCTTTAGATGATTGACCTTAGTTCTGGCAATATCCTCATCCATATCCAAAAAGTATTCGCTGGCTGCCTTATCATAAGTTATCTGATATTCCTCGCTTAAGCGATTAAGCATTGAATCGAGTTTGATATCCATCTTGCCAATGTTAACTTCATTAGTCTTTATCTCGTTTAGTTTTTTATTGTATTCACTATTGGCTTTTCTATTTTGTAATTCTAATTCATTAATCTCATTAGATAAATCGTTCTTTTGGCTCTTTAAGTCACTCAATTTGTTGACTAACAACTCTTTATTGGTAGAAACTTCCAAATAGTCCTTTAAAACTTTATCTAATTCTTTATCTGTCTCATTCTTTAGGACATTACTAGTTCCTTTAAGTTCATTTTCCGTTTCTTCTAGTCTTCTATTTAAGTCTTGAACTTCTAGGTTGCGGCCCTTTTGTTTTTCTTCAATAGAGGTTACTAAGCCGCGAGATGTGAAGATCTTTTCTTCTAGTATTTTTAAGTCATTATCAATTTCATTGATGTGTTCTTCTATTAGTTTTGTCTCATTGACTAAAATATTTAACTCATTAACTTGTCTTGCAAGATCATACTTTGCATTTATTATTCCATTGCTAGCCTTATTTATACCACCAGTCATCGAACCACCAGTATGTAAAAGTTCACCGTCAAGGGTAATTATACGATAGCGATATCCAATTTTCTTTCCTAGGGCATTCATCGTATCAATGTTATTGACAATTATCGTTGCTCCCAATTGATTTTCGATAATATCCTTATATAAAGGATTAAATTGAACTAGATTACTGGCAATATCGACAAATCCCGCCGTTGCTTTGCAAACTTTTAATACCTCTTCATCGACATATCTTCCCTTGATAATACTTATTGGAAAGAAGGTTGCTCTTCCAAGTTTATTATCCTTTAAGTAATTAATGGCATTCTTTCCAGCTACTTCATCATCAACGACGATGACATTAGCATTGGCTCCTAAAGCGATTTCTAAGGCCGTGACATATTTTTCTTCCGTATCAATTAACTTGCATAAGACATCGTGGATGCCCTTTAATCTTGGGTTATTTAAGACACTTTTAACGGCATAAGGCAATTTGGTATCATTTTCAATTGTCTCATTTAATATATCAATCTTATTCTTTAAATTGGCCTCTTCACGAGTCTTAGTACTAAGCTCATTTGTCAATGTATTTTTTCTTAGCATTTGAACGCGATATTCTTCCTCTAGAGATGTTAAGATGCCTTTTTCCTTTTCAAGAGATTCGATAATCATCTTAATCTCGTCATTCAAAACGGCAATATTCTTCTTTAAGTTAACTTCATTTTCCTTAAGTAGCATGATATTATTTTCAAGTTTTTGATCGTCTACTTCATATTTTTTACGTTCTGATATTACTTGCTTTTTAGTCTCTAAAGAAGCTAATTCTTGAGTTAATTTAATAATACTTTCACTAGTCTTATTAATATTCTCATCAAGTTTAATTGAGGCATTCTTTAGGCTTTCTAATTTAGAATTATCAATACTTGAAGAGTTATCCATATTTAAAATCTCTTCATTGAGTTTTTCTAAGATACTCTTAGTTTTAGTATATTCTTCATTTATTTTCTTTGTATCACTAGCTAGTAAGGCGATTTCTATACCATTTAATTCCTCTTTGGCATCCAAATACTTTTGAGCAGTCTCAGCTTGAATTCTTAGAGGTTCAACATTACTTTCAAGTTCAGCAATAACTAAATTAACCTTTTCTAAGTTATCATTAGTATTATCTAATTTACGCATAGAGTCTTCCTTGCGCTTTTTGTATTTTAAAACACCAGCAGCTTCTTCAATGATTACTCTTCGATCACTAGGTTTACCCTTTAATATTTCCATTATCTTACCTTGAGAAATAATGGAAAAAGAATCGGCATTAGCCCCACTATCTAAGAAGAGATCCGTTATATCTTTTTTTCTAACTTTTGTATTATTGATGAAATATTCATTTTCTCCCGATTTGAAAATCTCTCTTTTTATCTCAATTTCTGCTAAATCACTAGCTAAGTAATGATCACCATTATCAAATGTTAAAGATACCCAAGCACGTGTTAGAGGGCTTCGCGTTTGTGAACCGGCAAAGATAACATCGCTCATGGCATCTCCACCACGAATTTCTTTTAAACTAGTTTCCCCTAAAACCCATTTAACGGCATCGACAACATTGCTCTTACCACTACCATTTGGTCCAACAATGCCGGTTATGCCATCACCTATATTAATTTCAATCTTTTCGGCAAATGATTTAAATCCATGTGCCTTAATGCTTAATAACTTCACGAAATCATTCCTCCTATGCTATTTTTTTTATGGCATCACTAGCAGCATTTTGCTCAGCTTCCTTTTTGCTTTTGCCAATACCATGTCCAAAGCGTATTCCGTCTACAATAACATCAACTTCAAAAGTTTTATCATGAGCTGGTCCTTCTTCTCTTGTTACTATATATTCCAAACTCTTTTTCTCCGTTTGCACCATTTCCTGCAAATAAGATTTGTTATCATTGATAAACTTCGTTCCTTTTTCTATATAAGGAACAATTATATTTAAAGCAAACTTTTTCGCCTTTGAAAAACCATGTTCTAAAAAAATTACCGCCAAAACACTTTCAAAGCAATCCGCAATAATTGAAGGAGTTAAATCATGTAAGCCATGACTACTTCTAATATGCTCTACTAGCCCAATCTCTTTGGCATAGCAACACAAGGCATTCTCACATACAAAACTAGCACGAACCTTACTCATTTCTCCTTCTTTAAGGGAGGTGTTCAAATAAAAATACTCGCTAGTTGCCAGTTCCAAAACAGCATCTCCTAGAAATTCAAGACGCTCGTAACTATTCGTATGATTTTCATTGGCATATGAAGAATGAGTCAAAGCTGTCTTTAATAATTCTTCATTTTTAAACTCAATCCCATAATCTGCTAAAAAGTTCATATTATCACCATTACCATTATACAAAAAAGATGATTATTTATCTAGTTATAATTTACAAAAATCCCCCTTTTTGGTATATTTAAACTAGTAAAGAAGAGGGATATTTATGAAAAAAATAAAAATTATATTAGTTTTGGGAATTGTAATTCCGCTATTGACAGGATGTTTTAAAAGAGACAATATGGACAATATTGATATTTATGCGACAGTTTACCCTATTGAATACCTTGTAAAGAGCATCTATGGATATAATTCCACAATCAACAGCATCTATCCAAATGGCACAGATACTAAAACCTATGAATTAACTGAAAAACAGTTAAAAGAATATGCCAATGTGGATTTATTTGTCTATAATGGTTTGACAAGTGAAAAAAGTACAGCAGCGGATTTATTAAAATATAATTCTGGTTTAAAAGTAATCGATGTTTCAAAGGGAATTGCCTTGCAACATGCACAAGAGGAATTATGGCTTTGTCCATCAAATTATCTAATGCTTGCGCAAAATATCAAAAATGAATTAGTGGATTATACGAAATCGACAATTTTAAAACAGGAGATAAACGAAAAATATGATGCATTAAAATTGACGATTTCGAAGTATGATGCAGAATTGAAATTGATTGCCGAAAATGCGGCAAATAATAATATAATTGTTGGAAATGATGTTTTTTTATTCTTAGAGAAATATGGGTTTGATGTCATAAGTGTCGAAGAAAGTGATCGCTACTTAGCTAGTTACTATCAAGAAGCTAAGAATAATATCGTCAATAAAAAGAATAGTTTCATCTTTGTATTGGATACAGATAAGATAAATGAGAATACTTCTGCTTTAGAAAAGGCAGGAGCAAAGATTATAACCGTTAAATCGATGAGCAATCTTACGGATGAGGAAGAAAAAGATAATCTTGACTATCCTAAAATGATGACGGAATTTATCGAACAAATAAGAAACGAGGTGAATAACTAGTGAAGACCCTACTTATATCCCATAGTGACTTAGATGGTATATCATGTAATTTACTTTTAGATTTACTCAATTTTGATTATGATTCCTATAACATCGAAGTTGTCGAGGTTTACTCTACTTTAGAACAAGTTTTAAATGATGAGAATATTGAATATGATCAAATTTTCATCACAGATCTAACTGTATCAAGAGAATGTTATGAAATGCTAGATAAATCACATATTAAGTATCATGTACTTGATCACCATCAAACTCATCTATATGCTAAAGATTTTAAAAATGCAACAGTTAAAGTAACGGAAAATAATCGACCAACTTGTGGAACGGAACTTTTTTTCAATTACTTAAAAATTATTTATCCACAAATTGATACTCCTCTAATTTCTTCATATGTGGAATTAGTTAGGCAAATTGATACTTATACTATGGAAAGTGAGGCTCCAAGAAATTTGAGTACTCTTCTTTTCATATATGGCAAAACTTCCTTCTTAAAGAAGATGAAAACACGTCTAAAGAAGGAAAGAGATATATTCACTTTTACGGATTTTGAAAAAAGGTATTTAAAAATTAAAAACGAAGAATTTGACGCGCAATGCCTAAAAAAGGAAAAAGAGTTAATGTATTATCAAATAAATGGTTTAAAATGTGGCGTTCTCTTTTGTGGAAATATTGATAAGTCTGAACTAGGACATCGAGTATCAAGAAACCATCCTGATTTAGATTTAGTTATCTTAATTGATGCGGCTAAGAGTATTTCTTACCGCACTGAAAGAGATGACGTTGATGTTGCTAAATTTGCAGAAAACTTTGGTGGAGGCGGACATGCTAAGGCATCTGGTTCATCAATAACCGATGAATTCCGCGAAGAAATCATAAAATCTTACTTTAAAGATGTAAAGAGATTAGAAATCGAAACAAACTAATCTTTTTTTATTGACTTAAAAACTTAAATTAAGTATAATTTATTTATCGGGCTTGGAGTAGTACTCAAGAGGCTGAAGAGGCGCCCCTGCTAAGGGTGTAGGTCGGGTAACTGGCGCGAGAGTTCAAATCTCTCCTACTCCGCCATTAAAAAATTACAACGGATTATCCGTTGTTTTTTTATTGACTTCCCTAATTTTTTCTTTATAATATAATTAGATAAAGGAGGTTAATTATGAGCTTAATTAATAAATTACAGGGAATGAAAGAAACTATTGTAGAAAATTTTGAAGAATATGCAATTATAAAAGATATGAGTGCACAGGAAATTGCTGAACGTTACGGATATGAAAAACTTCTATCTTACATCAGAGTTAATTTAATTATGTCGGCAAAAAGAGATAATGAAGACTGTATAGAAACTGATGATGTGCTAGAAACTCCTACTCCATCTATTTTAATAAAAATAAGCAAGAGTGAAGATAATTCTTTTACAGTAGATGAAGATGGCTTTGGGGCAAAGGAAGCGTATGATTTAAATATTATAAGATTTATGATAAAGAAATACGGAGCATCAACATCTGTAGGTTCCCTCGAAGGAATGGATGGAGAATATTTAAAAATTGAGATGATTACACAGAAGACAACGATTGAAAAACGTCTAGAGAACTTATACGAAAATAAAGATGAATATTTTGAATTGGCTAAAGGAAAAGCTGATATGGTGAAAAAAGCTGCTGGTAATGCAACAAAAAAATTATTAAATAATTTAGCCGACTGGGCAAATAATAACTTATAAAAAAGAGAATGTGTAAATTCTCTTTTTTTGATTTTATTAAATGTATCCTTACTTTTTCTTAGTGAACACGTATATAATTAGGAAAATAAGGGCTAATATGCCAATTATCAATATATATTCTAAACTATAGTTTTTTTTATGTTCTACGGGCCTTTTTACTTCTTCTTG
Source organism: uncultured Bacilli bacterium (assembly GCA_910577075.1). GTDB lineage: Bacteria > Bacillota_I > Bacilli_A > RF39 > UBA660 > CAG-582. Next base: position 35,303 of record CAJTKV010000009.1, on the reverse strand, counting down.
TTCTTCTTTTTCGCCTTTATCAATTTTCTTTGATATGTCTAGCAATGCCGAATAATCAAAGGGAAAATCTTTAGGAGCATCCGCATGAGTATCCAAATAATTGCTATCAGCTATTTTAATATCGTAATAAGCAAAATCATTTAAACTATAACTATCACTCATTCCCTTAAGTAATCCATTTAGTGTACCATCTAAGGTAATGTCGACGATATACCACGCATTATCCAATTTAACAACATTATAAGTGTGAGTCGTAATATATTCTGTATCGCTTTGACTGTGAACATGATCGACTATATAGGATTCAACTCCGAGTCTTTCCATAAGCAGTTGAAAAGTTGTCGCAAGACCAATACAGACAGCTTTATGTTTGATTAAAACATCATAGGCACTTAAATAGCCAACTGGGAAGTTTATAAATCCGACATCAGTTTGATAAACTGCCGTATTGTTAATATAAGTATAAGCACCCATTATCTTCTCATAATCACTTTTTCCATCAAACTCTTGCAAGAACCTTTCTAAAAAGGCATCGACTTTAGCAGTTTCTTCTTTATTTGTTTTGATGTTCATTCTATCAATAGTTAAAACATTTTTATCATATTCGAACATTAATTTTAAAGGATTGGTGTAGGCATATTCTTTATAAATATACATATTCTTTGCTTCGTCTGTCATGTATTTATCTCTATAGATATTCTTTATACTCGCGAAATCTATTTTTTCATAATCATAGGATGTATACATTAAATAATAGATATCGGAAACATTTAGCGAATAAACTTTTTCAAAAGCTTTTATGATATCTTCTGTCGTTTTAACCCTAAAGCAATTAGCACCAATATAAGTGCATTTATCATCAATTTCTTTTTCTTCCATGGCTTCGTTATACTCTGCTTTACTGATTTCTTGACCTAGGCAAAAATAATAATCCTGATTATTGATGGTATATATCATATAATCATCAAGATTATACTCGTCCTTGGCGTTCTTATAACTAATCTTTTTATTATTATCAGTGATAAATAATACATACTTACCATCACTTTTCTCATAATCAAAGCTATATGCATAAACATCAGAACTTATAAAAATTAAAAGAATTAAAAGTGCTATTTTTTTCATATGAGCCTCCTAGTATCCATTATATCACGATTATAAAAAATAAGTTTAATTTTTTTTTATTGAATCAAAAAAAGATGGCACTTGCTATCTTTACTTAATTATTTTATTTTTTCATCTAAAAGTCTATTTAATTCTTCAACTGTCATATCACAAGCACTCGCGATTTGTTCTTGAGATAAACCTTGTTCCAATAAATTTAACGCAGCGGTTCTTAAAGTCCTTCGTCCCTCTTTTAAACCTTGTTTTAAGCCTTTCTGAAGGCCTTTTCGTGTAGCTTCTCTTTCTATCGTATTTCTTATAAATCTTTGATCAGTTTCTTCATCTATCCAATCGTTAATCCCGATTGATACTGTTACAGAATCTAATGTTTTCATATACTCCTCCACCCTCTTATCTTCACTTGCCAATTCCTCTAGTTCCAAAGAATTAAGTCCTAGCATGATTAAATATTTATATTTTTTAATCATTCTTGCATTTTTAGAATACCAAAAATCCATTATTTTGTCCATATTGAATTCATATATTTTGAGATTTTTAATGTATCTTTTTCCCCGCTTATTCATAACTAAATATTCTTCATACACATTACCATCAATACCTAACCCAAAGCTCAAATTTATCTGGATAACATCGATATTTTCTCCATAATCTTGACCAACTAAGGTATTTCTTATATAGACATTACAGATATAGGAGAAATTTCTAGAATTAGTATATGGACTCTTTCTGGCATTTAATTCAACATTTATTTTACCCTTATCCGTATCAAGCAAGATATCCATAGTTTTTCCCTTTATTTGATAGTTACCTTGAGGTAATTCAGTAGGTATATATCTAACACCCTTGATATTTATTTTTAGACACGTCTCAATAACGACTTTTAGAAGTTCTTTGTTTCTTTCATCGTGAAATATCTCTTTAAATATTCTATCTCTTATAGATGTTATATTTATGGGCTTACTTTCATTCAATCTATTACCTCCTTTCACCCTTAATATTACCGATGAATTGTCATTTTACTTTTTTTTAATCACAAAAAAAGAATAAACTTTCGTTTATTCCTTAGTTAATTTCAATATGTTGACCTGTATTATAAACAAAATCATCCCAATTAGCATATACATAATATCTACCCTTAGGTAAATTATCTAATATGATAAAGTCCTTCATCTCTTTATTAGCTTCCTTAAGTAAATATCTATAAGCCTTACCCGATGGTGAAATAAACGTTATTTTAGCCTCCATTGATTCTGGAATTGCTCCATAGAATTTTATACGATTATTATACATTATGAAAGCTAATGTAAGCAAATCATTATTTTGATATTTAAGCGCTTCCTCTTCGGATAACTCTTCATACTTATCAGCATCAATAGTCGAAGTATATTTACCAACTTTTGGATCATAATTAGCTATCTCATTCTTAGTTGATGGTTTAACGCTAATTTCTGCTAAATTATATATATCTGCCTTTAAAGCTTCAAATTTAGATTCTTGGATGTTTAAATTAGCAACAATGTTATTTTTATCGTCAAATTCAATCAAATGAGTTTCATATTTATCATTGCTAAATTGAGTACATGAAGACGAATTATAATCTACCTTATCAGTAAAATGCCATCCTGAATTAAACAACTTATGATTGTTAGTTGCATAAGTATAACTTGATAAAGCGTAAGAAAAATAGTCTTTACCACCGAACTTATAATCAACAGATGCTGTTTTATTATTCAAATCTAAATTATAGACCATAGCATAAGATTCATTATTTTGTAATGACTTACAAGAAACAGCCTTTTCATGATTAGAATTATATCCATTATTGAATATAGATAGTTTTCCATCACTTAGAATATTAACTGAATGTTGTCCAGCAGGATAAATAAATCCCTCTCCTGTGCCAGTTAATAAATATGGTTCAAATTTACTTGACCAATATTTCTTTTGTCCTAAAATCCAATTGATAGTTCCCTTATCATAAGAAATAGAAACAACGGAATTTTGATTTCTCAAAGACATTACTAAAGAATTTGTCTTTTCATCATAGGTTATAGAATTAATCCAGCCCCAAGTAATCTCTCCATATTCAATTAAATTAGGATCAACCTTAGAGACAATTTCTTTCATATCCCATTCTTTAACAATCTTACCAGAATCGCGATCAAGTTCGACAATATAATCAGAGAACGAATCGCCATTTGGCTTGCTAGTTAAAATAATTAGATTTCCACTTGGCATTTCATAGCCGTCATGGTGATATCCACCTTCTATTTCGTATTCATGATGAATATATCCCATCATATCTAGTTCGACAACACCACTAGTTGAAGTAACATCTGGTCCTTCAGTAGCTGTTGATAGTAGCATATTGCCATTTTGTAGCATTGTCATACCCTTAGTATAACCATTTTTAAGCCACCAACGAACTTCACCATAATTGTCATAGGCAATATTAGCAACACCTAATGCCGAAGTTGCAAAGTAGAAAGTTCCATTGGTATTACCAAGTTTATTTTCTTTAACTGTAACAGCTTGAGTATCAGCTTTTTCTTTAACTTTAATTTTAACAGTTTTAGAAGCACCTGATTCTGTCTTAATTATAACTTCATTTTCATAGTTACCATATAAACCTAAAACAGGAATATAATGATCTTTAGCAGCCTCAAAAGTTCGGGTCAAATCATCATTATGTTTACCTTTAATAGTAATAGTAACTTTTTCACTTTTCTTAGTCTTAAACATAATCATAGCCGTTTGTGGACTAATCAAATAAGGATTTTGAACAACATAAGGATTATCAATAGTATAATTTCCTTTATTATATTCGTTCATCATTTTCTTTTTTTCATTCGCTTGACTAGCAATGATATCATCATTTAGCAAGCCATAACTTTCACTTTCAACTAAGAACTCAAACTTTTCATTAATTGGCTCTTCATTATTCTTTTTAGCATCTTCTACTTTATCAGTTTTTGTAAAAAGAACAATCATAATAATTAATGCAATAACTGCTACGACTGTAGCAATTATCGCAAATAATCTTTCTTTAGTTAATTTAAAAGTCTTTTTATCCTTTTTTTCTTTTCCCATATATATCCTCCTAGTTTCCTATGTAGCAATTACATATGGATTTGCACTTGTTCCATTACCCCTACAAGCAACAATATTATTTCTAAATTGAACTACTGGTTTGATATAAGCATTACTTCCACTATATGCTTGAGTCTCTTGTCCTCTTATATAAGCATAGAAGTAAGCATTCCAAACATTTGTACCTTCGCCTGTATGAGTTCCCGGATCAGATACTGCTTCAAACTTATTAAACCCATAAGTTTTAGTTCCCCAGTATGGTCTGGTGTCATATAGAGCATTTCTATATCTTTCAATCATAGCTGAATTTACATTGCCAACATATGAGGTATAAGGTTGTATAACATTGTTGTGACTTGTAGTTATTGTTCCGCATTTTTTCTGACCGCTCCATATAATACAGTTAGCATCAGAAACGTTATGACTAGCTTCATCGACAGCCCACTGTCTGTTTACGAGAACATTCTTATAATTTTTTGGCAACATGCTATCCGCATATTTAGTTCCCTCCAAAATTATCCTCTGTAAAGAAGGAGAAGCATAATCAAAATGGGCCGTAAATGTTCCATCACAAACATTTATAGAAAATTTACCTTGAGTTAACTCATTTGGACTGAAAGGTGTGTTATTCGTTGAACTAGATGCTGCTATCATTTCATTGTTTGGCAATTTTTCAAGAACGACAAAGTTTTGGTTTCCGTAATTTACATGCATTACTTTTTCATTATAATAGCATGAATCTCCTGACTTATAACAACACTGACTTGGACTAGTACATCCATTGCTAGTGCTTGATATTAAAGAACTAACATTGTTTGTAAGATTGGCATCAACTTCTGTCCAGTCGCCAACAAATCCTTCATTGTTAATTGGTCTAAAGACAATTGTTGGATAAGTAAATTCTCTATTTGTACAAGTTCCAGTTAATAGATTTACAACTTTATTTGTTGGATTACCAGTTCTATTGAACACATTTGTCTGATTCATTTCAAGATTGTTATTAGGTCTTTCTCCTTTAGGTAAAAGTTTAAATTCGTATCTTTGTAAACCAACAGGTGAATAAGTATCTTTAATAGAGAACTTGTTTTGGGTAACCCAATTTTTACTTTCTGGAGTTATATATGAAGGAGGAATAACTAGTTTCATTCTAATTCTTTCACTACCTTCAGCTGTGTAAGAATAATTTTTATCATAGTGTCCCTTAACGGTTGTTTGAATCTTGTATGTTTTATCTCCGTCGTCAACACGGTATGTTTCATATGTTGAGATAAAACCATTTGTTACATTTTGTTCATTTGTCTTAGGATTGTTTCCAACTTTGGTAATTTTTAATGTTGTAGATTCTGGATCTGCACCCTCAATATATGGAGTATATGTCAAGCATCTCCATCCTGTTGGACAATTTTTGTCTTGAGTTTCTCCATTTCCTAGTAATCCTGGAGTAAACCATGGACTTTCTTCCAAGTTATAGTCATAATTCGTTCTAAGAGTTGGTACAACTTGTGGTAAAACTCTTAAAGTTCTTATTGCCGATTTCTTAGTACCACTTTCAGTAATCCATGAATACTCAACTTCATAGTTTCCAGCTTCTTTAGGATTAAAATCCTTTGGCATGTTACATTTAAAATTATACTTATCAATAGCTTCCTGACTATCAAGCATAATTAAGTTACCTTCTTCATCAGATAGAGATAGTTGATAAGATCCTGCACCTTGCATACAGTCATATCCTTCACCCCATACGACATAATCTGATATAGTAACTAAGAATGTCTCCTCTTCTTGTTTGTCTAATGGATATTCAAATTTAATATCTCCTGATGTCGTATCTAAGTTTGCCTTAATTTTTTCATCAAAACCGATGTTTTCATTAGTATATGGATTCTTTAGATTTTCATCTAATAACCCAGCCTTTACTAAATCACCAACAGTAAGATAAACATATGCCTTACTGACATATAAATCATTAAATGCTTCGGGATTATTTGTAGCATAGACATCAGCAGCTGATTTTACAGCAGCGATATATCTCTCATAATCCGTTTCCTTTGTGTCATTTGATACATTTGTCATGTTATAAATAACAATTGCTGCAACAATACCTAAAAGGACAATCGTTACTAATAACTCAACTAATGTAAAACCTTGTTTTTTCAAACGTTTTAGCATTTCGCCACACTCCTATTCTATTATTTATATTACCACAAATACTCTATCTAGTAAACAAAAAAAAGAGACATTTTTCTCTTTTTTCACTCATTTTTAATTTTTAGTAAAGCATCCTATAGAATTTCCTAAATGTCCCAAACAAATTGAGTATTCGCTTTCGGATGCTGGCAACTGATAAACAACCTTTACAACAGCCGACTGTCCATTGGTAATTTGTTGTTCTGGAGATGCGGTAGTAACATTTATCAAGTAGTTATGTTCATTAAAGATAACGAAATCACAACCATTATATTTATAGAATTTAGCATTAAGGGATGGGTTCACTTTTTTACCATTTAGATATGTTAAGTCATTTAATTGAACTTTATATTCAAATCCAAGCCATGTAAACCCCTCTTTTAATTGTTCTTTGCTATAGGCATTGGCAAGTTCTTGAGCTTCTACTCCAGTAATAAATCTAAGCCCCGTTACGTCAACATCTGTATACGTTTTCGTATTTTGATCAAAGAAGGAAGCAACCGTCGTATTTCCAATATACATTGGATAATTAAATGAAGAACGGTTGCCGACATTCTTTGTTGCGGGCATACTTGGTGGAGCTGACGTAGTTCTAATTCCCGTCGTCGTCTTCGTAGATGTATTCTTCTTTGGATTGATCATCATCATTACGGCAATCAATAATAGCACTGCTACTCCGAAAATAATAACGACAATGAAGAATAAATTTTCTCTTTGCCTTTGCTTTTCTTTGTTTTCAACATATTCCTCATTTACACTTCCAATAGTGTTGACAACATTAACATTTGCCGGTTCACTTGTTTGATTGACGTTTGGAGAGGTAGATACTTGACTTACTGAAGTTCCCGGATTTATTGGCGGTACCGGATTCACAGGATTAGCTACATTTCCATCGGCTGTCACCATATTATTAACTGGCGGCCTATTTTGAAGGGGTTCATTAACTATAGAGGATGACCCCACATTATTTTGACTATTTGGCATCACATTATTAGGTACATTATTTGGAACCTCTGGTCTAAGAGGATTGGCATTAACCACAGCACTTGGATTGTAAGTTTCATCAGATATACCTATCTGCTGTCCATTAATATGCATATATTCTTCATTGGAATTTTTAGTCTCATCGACATAGTAAGTCATGGCATCAGGATTAATTTCTTCTTCTGGACCATGAGATATCTCTGTAGGTATGACATTTTCATTGGGTGAAAATGTCTCTTCTGGTACATTCTTATTTTCTACTACTTCATAAACTTCACTGTTAGATGATTGTATACTATCTGGGGCACTAAAAGCAAACTGTGTATTACACAAAGGACAAATTATACTCATATCAGGTATTTCATGTTTACACACCGGGCAAATCATACACACACCACCTATTCTATTCTATTTAAGAATACCATAAAGAAAAAAAAAAGTAAACAAAATAAAAACAAACATTTTTTAAATCGTCTAATTCTTTACTTGTATCTTCTTTTATTTTCTTTAAAATAATCTAAAGCCTTAGTAATCATCGTTTTCTTTTTTGACACCTTATTTTCTAACATTTCTTTTTTCTCTTCGTCTTCTAGGGCTTGCATGGAAGATATTTTTTCATCTAGTTTTAGGATATTCAATAAACGATATTGATAGGTACTATAAACAATCATTAATTTCCAACCATACTCAGCATCAAAACCATCTTCGTTTTGCTCTTTTTCTTTTAAAAACTCTCTCTTACCCTCATAGCTTATATTAAGAGCTCCCAGATCATCTAGACAATTTAAATATTCACCATGTAACTGTTCCCCTTATTTACAATATCTTTTTAAGACTTCAAGGGCGGACGTATAAGAAGTCCCTAGGTCAATATCGCCAAATAAATTGCGCAAAAAATCGATAGCGCCAGGAAGGGCATGATGCATGAAAGTTGTCTCAATATCGATTCTCGTAAGAATTAAATTGACTAATTCCTTAGAATACGGATTTTTACCTATTCGATCTATTATTAATTCTTTATTTGCCCTTGAATATTCACTTGGCCACATATTCCCTCACCAATTTTATTATATCACGTGTTATAATAAATTAAGAGGTGTAAACATGAAAAATAAAAAAAGTATCCCAACTAATCCACCAAAAGAGGAAAGCAATGTCATCTTTCATCTAGATAAATATGAAGCAACGATGCAAAATAAACCCTATATCATTCCTGCTTCTAAAAGCGGATCATATTCTAAATTAGAAAAAGCCAAGAAGCGCGAAGAAAAGAAATTAAAAAAAGAACTAAAAGACTATACTAAATACGATGTCTAATAGTTCTTTTTAAATTATCTTTAACCACTCACTTTTAACAGAGTTAATATCATAGATAATACTAGCTTCTCTGGCACAATTGCCCATATTCTCCCTTAGACTTTTATTTTCCATAATTTCTAGTATACATTCTGCCATTTTTTCCTTATCGCGATTGGCAATTAAATAGCCATTTATTTCATTTTTCATAAAATCATTCAAACTCGTATGTTCATAGGAAATGCATGGTATTCCATAACTCATAGCTTCAATGATGGATACGCCAAAGGATTCTTTTACAGCACAGGATACAAATAAGGAACTTTTTTGCATTAAGCTATTTATCTCATCTTTACTTAAAAAACCTTCGAAGATGATCGTATTGTTTAAATTTTTATTTTTAACTAAGTCGAGGAGTTTTTCCTTTTCTTCACCATCTCCGACTATATGTAATTTAATATTCTTATTTTTTTTATGAACAATATCCATTATTTCAATTAATTCATCATAGCATTTGTTTTTATTTAGGCGACCTAAGGCCATGATATTATTGCTCTTCAAATCACTTGGATTATCTGGCATCTCTTCAAAACAAAGAGGAATGACAGATGTTTTAATATTTTTAATAGTATAGCAATCCTTCATAAATTCATTAGGCAAGACGATTCTGTTAAAATTAATTAAAGATTTTTCTAACTTTGTAAATTCATTGATATTTAGTTTATATTCCCAATAGATTAAATTACTGACTCTAGCATATTTCCCCAAAATTCCATTGAATATGATGTCTGTTGATATAAAGGTATCAGCATCACTTTTTAAAACAAATTTTTTTAAGGTATTATTTAGGGATAAATTGCCAATTACTCCTCTATTTTCTTTAATCCCCAATTCTATTACTTTGACTTTCTTATTTAAGTCATTTTGGGAAGCTGATATTGAATCTAAGACAACTATTTCAATATTATAGATATTACATAGGGCATTAGCTAAAATATTTGTCTGTTTTTCAATACCGCCATATCCCCATTCTTTTATATAAATCTGTACTTTTTTCATGATGTCTCCTTATTTATGAAATATTTTTTTAATTTTTCTTACCAATACACCTAAAAAGGCGTTGACCTTTAAAAGTATTCTTTCGGCTTTATTGGCATTATTATAGGTAGTATGATAGTAAAATTGACTTTTCTTAAGCATTTTATATTTATCGACATTTTTAACTATTCTATCGACACTTACTGAGTAAAGATGTTTTACTTTAACTTCGTTTTGGACGACGATATCAAGTCCTAAATTTCTTATTTTCTTAGATAAGATAAAGTCTTCATAATATAGGAATACTGATTCATCCATATAATTTATCTTTTCTAATACTTCGGAAGATATGAGAAAAAAGCAACTCGAGATTACATCGACATTACTGGTTTCTTTTTCATAATGTCCTTCTTCATATTGATAGGCGTTATCACTTATTAAGTTCTTTAGGATGGGTACTGTAAGTAGAAAGTCCATAGTTGGCGTAAGTTCTCTCATTCCCCTATGAATACTTCCTAATTCCAGTATTTGGGGACCTACAAGTCCGACATTATTTAGCGAAAGAACTTCAAGCATTTTAATTAAGTCATTTTCCGACATTATGACGATATCCGAATTGCTAATAAAGATATTGCACTTTGAATATTTTTTTATGAGATATTTGGCACCAATATTAATAGCACTGGAATAGCCATCATTGCTTGCATTATAGATAATCTTGACTTTTTTTCTCTTTATACTATTAAGTTTAATCAATTCATCGTGCCTTGAGGCATTATCGACGATGATTATCTCTTCTATAGATTTATAACTTATTATATTATCGATGAGGTGCATAGTTGATTTGTAATCATTGCAATTGACAATTAAAAAGACATTCTTCATACTACCACCATAGTCTAATTTTAACATTTTAACTTAACTATGTAAATCTAATAAAAATTATAAATATACATTTTTTTCATTTTTTTAAAATTTATAGTAGATTTTTTTTGAAAATATGATATAATGAATAAGTATTTAAGAGATGTCTCCTTAGCTCAGTTGGTAGAGCAACTGACTCTTAATCAGTGGGTCTAGGGTTCGAATCCCTAAGGGGACACCATTTTGTTAATTAACTAGTTATTAAGCTAGTTTTTTATATAAATTAGAAAATAGTTAAAAAAATACTTGATTAATATAAAAGTATTTGATAAAATTAACTAGTACTGAAACAAATGGGCTTGTAGCTCAGGTGGTTAGAGCGCACGCCTGATAAGCGTGAGGTCGATGGTTCAAGTCCATTCAGGCCCACCATTTTGTTTTGGCCCGTTGGTGAAGTGGTTTAACACACATGCCTTTCACGCATGCATTCATGGGTTCAAATCCCGTACGGGTCACCAATTGAAAATAAACGAACTATTAGATTGTTCGTTTTTTTATGTCTTATTTTATTTATAATTGCTTTTGATATTTTTTACGTCTTTCTCTCGATTGTTTTTTTATCTTAAACATCATCTTATCTTCAATGTCTTGCACATCTTGGATATCAAAATAATCTGGTATAATTCCTTCATTTCGCGAGGTTTTACATAGATATCTTAGGTTAGCAACAAAATCGACAATCGTGACAGCGTCATTTTCGTTAATTAGTACATTAGCAAGAGTATACCTAATAACTTCGGAAACAGCATGATAAAACTCATCTTTTACTCCCCTTTTTCTAAATTCACTATATAGCGTATCAAAAAAGATATCCCACTCATAATCTGTCGCTTTTAATGGTGGCAGTTTGTAACAATCAAAATAGGCTTCAATAGCTTCGACAAGAAAATTAATTTCATCATCTTTAGAATACGTGATTGGCGATTCATCGTAAGTCTTATTTTTATTTTGCCTTTCCAAGGCTTCCTGATATTTTCTTCTCTCTTCGGTCATTTGCTCTTCTAATGCCTCGGCATATTTGATCTCTTCATAATAATATTCCTGATGCTTTTTAAAAACCGGAGGCTCAGGAATATTTTCGTTTTTGGCAAGTAAATAGCGCCACTCGATATAGACATCTAGAGAGATGCCGGCAATCATAAGAAAAACAGCTAACAGAAACACCCCAACACTTGGAGATGCAATAAATAAAATTACAGATATTACCAAGGCAAGATTGGTAAAATTGAAAATACTACTATTCGCATTTTTATCTTCTGGTTCTTTTAGTGGTTCTTGCTCTCTTTGAACATTTTCGATTTCCTTTTTAAGATTATAAATTTCATACTCCTTCTTACTCATTTCTTTTCACCAATTGCTATTATAACATCAAATAAAAAATAATTGAATTTATTTCAATTATTTTCTACTAATTCCATCGATATAATATTTATCATTTATCTTCTTAAATTTATATTGAATTTGCGTTAAGGAATCACGATAAACAGATAAGTCACTTCCACTGCGATAGATAGATACTTCGTTATCCAAATCTAGTACACTATAAAGTTTATCATCTTTGACGATTCCTACCAAAGCTTCAATAGTAAGGACGTTATTGTTTTCCTTAATATCAACAATCTTATTGACGACATATTCTGGGTTCGTATTCTTTTTAGCAACACTTATATATTGTTTATTGCTTACAGAATAGGCAAAATCTAGAGAATCAACTTCAAAATCCGCAGCTATATAGTCATCAATACTGCCAAACAAATTCTTATATTCTTCAATAAGGGCATCTTCTGCGATTGTATAAATCGTTCCCTCGACATGAATGCTCTCTGTTCCTAAAGTTTTATAGACCATAGCAAGTTTATCTTTTATGGGAATTTCTTTAATATTATAGTTTCCTTTTAATAGTTCAAAATTGGTAAACTTAAGATTATTGATTAGATATCCATAATTGTTTATATACCAATTTAAGTCTTTTACGACAGTAGTTGTCGTGATAGTGGTTGTTGGTTCTGTATTTTTCTTTAAAATAGCTAGATTATCGGTCTTATATAGACGATATATCAAAAATAAGGAAAAGGCAAATAGGACAATAAGATAGATATTAAGACGTACTATTTTAAATGTCTTGCGACGATTTAACTTATTCTGTTCTCTTTTGATATTGGCTTTGACATCTTCGATGACATCATCACTGATTTGTCTTTTTATCTCTTCTTTGTAATCATTATCTAACTCTTTTTTAATATCACTAACAATGTTATCGACAATATCTTGTCTAACTTCGGTATTTATTTCATTCAATATCTCTTTTTTTAAATTTTCTTTAGTCTTCTTATCTAAGACTTTATCTTCTTGATGAGCCATACTGCATACCTCCACTACTTACTTAAATTATAAGATAAATACGCAAGCAAATCAATTAATTATTGATATGATGGTGTACAGTTGGTGAAGATATTGTTAAGGTTTTAAAGGTATACCCGTTTTCCAAACCATATTTAATAATATCTTCAATGACATCGATGGTATTTCGCTTTATATCATGCATTAAGACAACTGATGCCTTATGTCTCTCAATACCTTCGATAACATTCTTATAAATAGCATCACTATTGGCGCCACCGGCATCATTGGAATCAACATTCCAATCAAAATATACATAGCCATTTTCTGTCATCTTACTGGCAATGGCCTTGACAACACCTTTAGCATATTTGCGACTTACCGTATTACTTCCACCACCAGGGAATCTAAATAAACTCGCTCTTTCACCAGTATATTTATAAATTATATCATTCATATCATTAAAATCTTTTAAATATGTCTCTACGCTTTGATAGATGCTCCATTTATGAGTTAATGTATGAACAGCCACAGTATGTCCTTCATCATATTCTCTTTTAATAAGAGGAACATATTTTTTAAATTGGTTAGTTACAAAGAAGGTTGCTTTAACATTATGTTTTTTTAAGATATCTAATAGTTCTTGCGTATATTGTCCCGGTCCATCGTCAAATGTTAGATAGACAGTTTTGGCATCTAGTTCTTCATAGTATTTGCTATCTTTCTTATCATAGACGATGACTTTTCTAGTCTTTTTAATTACGGCATTTTCTGAATTAGTATATTGATAGTTTACACTATATTCTCCAGCCTTGCTCGTATCAACAGCATTTTGAATTTCTAAAGTGGCATCAGTGGCGTTTCCGCACCCATCTTTTAAGATAGCGCCTTCATCTTCATAGGTTGATCCTAGCGGCAAATAAATAATCTCTTTTCCAACTAATTCAATGACATCTACTCCACCATCATCAATAATTTTTAATGGCACTTCCTTTTTAGTTTCATTGTTAGAAGAATCAATTACGGAAAGAATTACTCTATCTTTGTCTACTTTAACCTTAACTTTATCCGTTATTATGCCATCATAATTATCTTCGGCGATATAATCTAAATTAAATTTATTTTTATTTTTACATTTATATTGTGTTGCATATTCTTGGTTTATAGTTAAAGTTGGGGCAATATCATCAAGGACTTCGACATATCTTTTAACTTTATAGGTATTGGCGTTATAGATTACCTCGTAATCAATTTCATAGTTACCTTTAACTTTTTCATCGACATTGCTTTTAACATTGTACTCAATGTTTTTCAAATCCACTTCTTTATTATCAATTTTCACTTTTACGCCCTCATCAATATAAGGTTTATTAATGGATAATTTTAAGTGATCATTGCCAACTAAATTGATTTCAACTTTAGCATTACCTCTTTGATTAAACTTAAAAAGCATACCAAAACAGGTAATTACAAACACGACGATGAATAATATTAATAAATTTTTCCATTTTACTTTTACTGCCATACTGCCACTCATACTTTCTTACAGTTTTATTATACCACAATATTTTTTATTTAAAATAGATAATTAAAAAAAGAATCTTATTTTGATTCTTCATTGTTCTTAATCAACATCTTAATACGATTGTCTAAAGAATTTGGAGCAATGCCGTATTTCTCTTCTAACATTTTAACGTTTCTTATATTATAGTCATCTTCTCCACGAGTATAGAACGTATTTAGAACGCATATTTCTTTCGTCTCTTTGTTGGCAATAGCAATAACATCTCTACTACAGGTAATAATATAAAGTTCTTTACCTATTAATAGTTCTAATGCTGATGAGTAGTCTTCGGTTTCTAAACCAGCCATTCTTAAGATAAATGCTGATTGAGCAGAACCTGATGGACAGTAAAGATATGTTCCGTCTTTATCTTTATTAGATAAATCTAAGGCTATTCCATCTTCATAAGCTTGACTTTCTTCGGTAATAGATATTGGCATTATTTTTAGATGACTAGTTTTTACTAAATCTTCCAATTTAGCCTCTAGTATATCGATAGAAACGCCATATTTTTCTTTAATATAATTGATGTTTTCATCAGCTTTTCTTCCACTGAATTCTGGCAATATAACATCTCTTACAAGTTCAATTTTGTCACCGGAATTAACTAAGGCAATAATTCGTCCATCTAAAACGGCTAATTTGATAAAGCCCTCGCGAGCATATTTTAAGAAGGTATCAACATGAGAACCAAAAATAACTTCTAGTTCAAATCCTAATTCTTCATCACCGTAAATATTGGTGAATACTACTTTATAGCCAATTTCCTCTTCACTTATTATTTTAACTTTAGCATCAAATATTTTTATATCCATTTTCCAATCCTCTTTCTGAAGCTACGAGTTATAATATCACAAAAAAATAAGAGAAACAAGACTTTTTCTCCTATTTTTGATGTTCTTTATCTAATTCATCAAATAACATTTTTAATTCCTCTTCTGATTTAGGAATAAGTTCTTCAGTATCTTCATTAGTATATTCATGATTGCTAATACCTTCTTTTTCTTTATGTTTATTTTTGTTTAGGAATCCTTTAATAGTAAAGAAGATAATTAAGAAAAATATTACTCCTAACATCGAGAATGTTATAAGTTTGAAACTGTTAGAGAAGAAATTCCCCGAAGAGAAAGATTCATCGTTTTTTTTGTTTCTGCGAATATTTATCTTGTAATTTATTTCATGATGGGCATTTTCATTAAAAACTCTTATTTGAATAAAATCTTTATTTTCAATATCAACTAGTCCAACTGTTTCAATTTCCGTTTGTTCATCGGCAGGAGAAGCTATTATATAAAGTTCATTAACCTCTTCATCGACATTGATAGTATAAGAAGATAAATTGGGTTTAAAGTTAATATTATATCCAACAATCTTTAATTCTCGCAATTTTAAATCATCGGGAACATAGACAGTTGTCGTACTGGTCGTTGTCTCTTCAGTTGTCGTCGTATCTTCCGTAGTTGTACTAATAGTCTCGCTAGTAAAAGGCATTTTCATCGTCGTGTTTTTGGTTGTTGTAGAATCTGTTGATTTGGTACTCTTCGTTGTTGGGGTCTTTTTAGTTGTTGACGATTTGGTTGTTGATTTAGTCGTAGACTTGGTCGACAATTTAGTTGTTTTACCTGTCGTTGGCCTTTTAGAAATTGTCGTTTGAGTAGTTGTTTTCTTGGTTGTTGCAATTGTTCCTTCTATTGTTACACTTTTGGAAGTACTAGAAATAGATAATTGTTTCATACCTTCAACATCCCAAGCATCTCTGTTGGCAACACTGGCATTAAATTTAGCCACTCCACCCGATGAATGACAACTTAAAGTTATTATATTGTTGCCTTCTTTTAAGCCATTTGGCAAATTAAAGGACATTAAACAAGAACCGCCCTTACAATTGGCTACACCACCAGAACAAGTACTTGCAACACTGCACTCAGCATTAGTTATACCTACTTCCATTTGCAAACTACCTATTGTATCTCCCTTATGCTTAACGGATACTGTAAAATTGGTATTCACTTTGGCACTACTAGGTGCGCTTATAACAAAATTATTGGCCGCATCAACTCTTGTAATGGCTGTCATAAGTCCCAAAATACTCAATATAAAAATCCTCTTAAATTTCATAATATCACCTACAAACTATCTCGTAAATTAACCAAAAAACGACTTATAAGTAAAGCATCATTACTTAAAATCTGACCATCTCCCGAAATATCGCCCTTTAAGACAATAGTAAAATCCTTGCCACCAATATTTATCTTCATATTCGTACCAACAACATCCGTCGTGGAAGTAATATCACTTCCCGCACTATCTAAAACTTTGTAGTTATTATTAAACATATTGAGATTGTTGATAAATACCGCCTTTGATAAGGATTTTTCATGACCTAAAGAGACGATGATGTAATCGCCATCTATCTTATATTTACTCGACTCTACTAGAGCTTTAATGATAAAACTCTTGCTCTTTGTTACACCATTATATGTTAGTTTCAAAATATAAGTATCAGCGCCACATGTCCCCTTAGGCTTAATTGTTACTCTTCCATTGGCTAATGTATTGCTAATTTCAAAGTCGCCTGTTTTATCTACGCCTTTACTATTATATATTTTTAAACCGAACATTTGATAACTCAATATATTTGTAGATGTTACATTCATAATATAATAGTCATCACTTCGAGCATATACTTCATTTTTGGTGCCATTAAATGATGTTATTTCAAAAGAAGGATCCGCTGAATTGGCATTTTTGGTATAGGCATATATTACTGGTTCACATCCCGAGTAGGCACTATCTTTAACAGTCGACATATCTTCCCATTTCTTTAAATCATTGGAATAGAAATTGCGTCCCGAAGTTATGCCCATAAAATAGTGCATATCTTTATCAGAGTAAGTTGTCTTGCACATAGCAGGGAATAAGCCATTAGAATATTTTACGATTATGGTATAATCTCCCGATATTTCAATGGGAGAAAATTTAACTGTTTTAACACCATTTTCCAAAGCAATACCACTTCCCAAAGTAATCCAAGATCCTGTATTGGTTAGATTATTGGTATTAGAAAGATAAACTGTATAATTATTATTAGTTGTAACTTCAAAACTGACCTTATCTAAATATTCTTTTTGACTACTTTTCTTGCTAAATCTAGCAGAGGCATAAATATTCCCATTTATCGTGAATGATAAATTAGACAAAGTATCAGCAGCATTATAGGCATTGTCATAGGTATTAACTGTTACTCCCGAAAAAGTGGAAAGATTAGTACATACTCTTTTATCGCCATATGAGACATAAAAGTAGCCATTATCACCATAGGTACTACCCCACGAATTTTTAACAATCCATGCACCCTTGGTTGAAGGATTATTATGGAAGGCAGATGTAGCGATAGAATCATCCCAACCGACGACAACGACGGCATGATTTGTCGAGTTGCCACCGTTATAATAGTAATATTTGGAATTCTTTAGAAAGGCATCATGATAATAGATAGATACTCCTACCGATCCATACTTTATGACTTTATCTTTAATAACATTAATCTGAGCACTTTCACAGCCTGCTGTTAAATCGTAGTAACGAGTGGTATAATCCGATATATCTAGAACTGCTTTGCCCTTTGGCAGTGCATTTTTACTAATTTTTGTATTCACTTTTTCATAAGGCATAGAACTTTCCATTATCGGTCCATCATGTCTGAAGAAATAAGATGAGGTAAAATAAGGATTTCCTCCTGCATCTAATTGACGATTTAAGCCATCATCTTTAGTGCCATCCGTAAAGGCATTACGCGTCATCGAATATTCAATATGACGCTCGGATAAATCTATTGTTCCCAATCCCTCTTTTAGAGCTGATGTTTCTACTAGAGATATACCTGAAAAGGCCCAACAGCTATTGGTTCCATACTGATCCTTGGCTGGAGTTACTAAGCCCTCTTCGACAGCGTTATATCGGCTATCTCTTGCACTTGCCGAATCTAAATCTTCGATAAAACGAGAAAATAGACCGCGATATTTATCACTAGCCTTAACTTCAAATTTAGAATTATCCTTTATAAAACTTTCCTCACAATATGGTGGGACATCAAAGATTTCCTTTTCCTCTTCACTTAAAAGAAGCCATTTTTTATATTCCGTGCTCATATGGCACACTTCAAGGGCAAGTATATTACTACTAGCAAATATAAATAAAAATACCATAAATATAACTTTTTTAATATGCTTCATACTTGCAACTACTCTCTATAGTATTATTATAGCAAAAAAGCCATATCAATAAAACATAAAACAACAAAAAACGAGTGATTTCTTACTCGCTACTTAGTAATTTTTTCTAAATCTAATGGATAATCAATAACAATATCTGGTTTTGTTGAACCTTTTTCCGTAGAAGCCTTAACGACAAAGTGAATATTGTCGATATTTTTTCTGACATCATCAGTAAAATGAAGAACGCCCTTATCGCTTTCAGCAAAACTCCATCCACTATTTTCATCGATGACATCTTTTAAACTCGTCTTTTTCTCTAATGAGTTGGCACGAGTAGCTAACTCGTAATAGTTATTTTTCTTATCAACGGCATAATACCCCACTTGGAAAGTATAAATTTCTTTATCTTCGCCTAAATAAGCGGCATTGGCAGCATGAAAATAATTCATATCGCCATTTAGGAAAAAGTGAACATTTACTATTGCTACATCCTTTTTATCTAATGATCCAACATATATCTTGTTTTTACTGTTATAATCGGCAATATACATCGTCAAGAATAAAACAATACATATTAAGATAATTATTAAAGGTGCTGGATGATTAAAAAACTTCTTTAGGGAACTAAGTATTTTGTTTTCTTTTTTTTCTACTTTTTTTATTTCTGTCTTTTCTGCTTTAACAATTTGTTTTTTAGTTGTCGTACTTTTTTTAGTTGTTGTCTTTTTTGGCGTCGCCATTTGTACCACTCTCCTCTTTTGTAACTAAACTCTCTGGTTCAATATTTTTGAGACTAACAGATATTACCGTATTTTCATTTAAGACTGTGCCGGTTTCGATATTGCTAGATACGATATAACCATAGCCATCTAATTCATATTTTACACCAACAAGCTTACAAAAATCAATAAATTCATTACTACTCCAGCCGATGACATTAGGCATAGTAATTTTACTTCCATTGCTAACTAAGAAAACACGGGCTTTTTGACTAGTCTTTGTGTTCTTCTTAGGATACTGATTTATAACTTTATTTCCATCACCAATGACGATTGAAGATACTCCCTTGGATTGTAATTTGCTAACGGAGTCACTGATATCTTTATTTAAATAATTATCAATTGTCACTATCTTAGAGGTATCTATATCACTTGGTCGCTCATCTAAATTGCGATATTTTGCTACACTTTCCACTAATTTTTTGATGATATTACCCATATTTTTAGATGATCCTTTAAAATCTTTAACGGATACATAGATGATATATTCAGGTTTATCGTATGGGAAAACGCCAGCAAATGAACGAATATTATTCGTAGATCCTTTGACATATTGTCCGTTAGATCCCGTATAATTAGCTGTACCAGTCTTGCCAATTAATCTAACAGCATCAGTGTGATATACACGTCCAGTGGCTGCCCTGTCGGCTCCATTAACCGTCAAGTCCATCAATTCTTTGATTTTATTAACAGTCGACGTTGAATAGACCTTTTTGAGTTCGGTTTTCTTTCCCTCGTAGACAATTTCGTTGGTGTTAGGGTCAACTATTTTATCAATTATATAGGGTTTCATAACAGTTCCATCATTAGTTATCGTCGATAGAGCCTGAATCATTTGAACAGGCGTTACTGTCATACCTTGACCATATGAAGCCGATGCTAACTCGGAATTATAAGTAAAGTCAATATCGCCCTTTAATTCGCCAGAAAGTTCAATGCCTGTCAATTCGCCAAAGCCCAAATCAGAATAGTATTTATGAAGTTTATTGCGTCCTACTGCTTGAGCTAATCGAACAGCGGCCGTATTTGAAGAATAAGTGAATCCGACATCATAGGTAATAGTTCCCCATCCTGATTTATTCCAATCGTGAATATTATAATTATCGACTTTTATCGTTCCTGATGGATAAGTCTTACTTCCGTTGTATTTGCCATCCTCCATAGCCGACATAAAAGAAAAAATCTTCATTGTACTACCTGGTTCATAAGTAAACGAGGTAAGAGGATTATTATAGTTAGTTATGTTTAACTTATTAGGATTATAAGAAGGAGATGTCGAAGAGCCTATAATTGCTCCCGTATCGGCATCAGCTACAGTTATAGTTACCCAGTTTGGATCAAATTCGGCAAATTCTTCAACAGCATTATCCAAAAATATTTGAACTTGATGATCTAAAGTTAAATAGACATCATAGCCATCTTGGGCTTCAACAGTTTGCGAATACTTATCGGCAAGTTGATAGCCATAGGCATCTCTTTGATACGTAATTGATCCATCTTTTCCCTTTAAATAGCGATCACAGTATCCTTCAATACCAAGTTCACCTTTAATTTCTCCCGTCTTTTCATTTGTTTTAGCATAGCCAATTATGTATGAGGCAAAATCACTATTGGGATAATATCTTTTTGATTCTTTGATAAAATCTATGCCGGGTAAAGCTAGTTCTTCGATTTTTCGCTTGGCATTTTCCGTTATTCCCTTGCCCACAGCTCCAAGGTAAGTCTGATATAAATTTGGTTGATTTAGCAATTTTAAAATATTTTTTCGCGTCTCTTCATATTTATTTGGTGCCAAGATTTCTGCAAGTTTTTGAGCCGTCATCTCTTTATCTTTAACATGTTTAGGATATCGCTCATCACTCGTTCTCTTTTCCGATAAATAGGCAACAACAGTATAAGAGTTGATATTTTGGGCAAGCGTTTCTTTGCCTGTACGATCGTAGATATTACCACGATTGGCTGTCAGTACCTTCGTTGCTGTACTGCGGTTTTCAGCTAGTTCCTTTAAATTTGTCCCCTCTACTTCATCATTTAAGGCAACAACGCCCAATTTATAGGCAAAAATCCCAAATAAAAACACAATACAAATTACAAAAAATAAATTTATTCTAATCGTATTGTATTTATATTTCATATTACTGATTCTCCTTAAGTACAACTATTTGATTACTATTATATTATCATTATTATAACTTAAACCGTTCTCTTTTGCAATATTTTGAATATTTGATAGACTTGCTAATTCATCTACTTGCATAGATAAACCCGAATTGATATTTTCCTGTTCTTCTATTTGTCTTTTTAATTTTTCTACTTCTATATTTGAACTAGATAAAGTTGCACTCGTGTATACAGTTATAACGGGAGCGATAAAGGCAAATACAGCGATTAAAAATAACATCACTTTGTCTCCTTTAGTTAATCTATATGTTTGATCATTAGTGGTCTTTCTCATATTTTCTCATACCCTTTCTATTACTCTTAGTTTTGCACTTTTACTACGGCTATTTTCCCATGTTTCCTCATTACTCGGGAGGATTGGCTTTTTATTTATAAGTTTAATCTTAGGCTTATATTCATCAGGGATAACTGGTAGACCTTTAACTAAACTATTTATTTCACTGTATTTTTTAAATGTCTGTTTTACTATTCTATCTTCTAGTGAATGAAATGTTATTACACATATTCTGCCACTTTCATTTAAAAGGTCGATAGCATCTGGCAAGACACTTTCTAAAACTTTTAGTTCTCGATTAACTTCAATTCTTATTGCTTGAAATATCACTCGTTCAGGGTGTCTTGTCAAAGCATATTTAACAGGAACACTTTTCTTTATGACATCGACTAATTCTAGCGTTCGACTTATTGGACGAGCTGCCACGATGTTTTTTGCTATTACACGTGAGTATTTTTCTTCAGCATATTTATAGAATATTTCCATTAATTCGTCTTGCTTATAATTATTAACTACCTCATAGGCTGATATTTTTTGTTCTCTATCCATTCGCATATCTAACTTAGCATCTTGCATAAAGGAAAATCCACGTTTAGGATCATCTATTTGTGGGGAAGAAAATCCTAAATCAAAAATTATTCCATCGACAGTTTTAACATTTCGACTTTCAAGTTCGCTTTGCAAATTGACAAAGTTGCTTTTTATTATATCTAGTTTATCTCTATACAGTTTTAATCTCTCTTGGCTATAGTCGATAGCCTCTTGATCTTGTTCAAAGGCATATAGATGACCAGTAGTTAATCTCTTTAATATTTGTTCACTATGTCCACCATACCCCAAGGTACAGTCAACATAAATACCATCTGGTCTAACATTTAAATTATCAATTGTTTCCTCTAATAAAACACTCTTATGCATTGAAATCACCCGTTGTAAATAAATTTTCAGCTATATCAGACAATTGATCTTCATTATCATTAAGGAATTTATCCCATAATTCTTTAGACCATATTTCAAGTCGATCGTTTGCGCCGATAATAACGCATTCCTTAATTATATCGGCGTATTCGATCAATGGGGAGGTAATGCAAATTCTACCACTTCGGTCGAATTCGCAAGTAGCAGCGCCAGATAAAAAGAAACGTGTGAAATTTCGAGCATCCCTTTGCGTAAATGGTAAGGTTTTAAGTTTTTCGACTATTCTATTCCATTCCGTTAATGAATAGACGAATAAGCATTTATCTAATCCACGAGTTACGATGAATTTCTCGCCAAGTTCGCATCTAAACTTACTTGGTATGACTAGACGATTTTTCTCATCAATATTATGATGAAACTCACCCATTAGCATTAGGAATTCCCCACTTTCTTCCACAATCTACCACTGTCTACATATAATATACTACTTTTGCCCGCAAAACACAATAAAAAAAGAACCACTTTTTGGTTCTTTACATATTTTACATATTTTAATGAAATTGAACGATTTTTCTAATGCCATTTGGCGATAGATAAGTCTCATCAAAGCCCTCTAGTACATCATATTGTAAATCAAGTGGATCACTTGTTGGCATTTCGCGATTGATTTCATTTAACTCTTTTTGAACTGTAAGAATATCTTTCTTAACTTCTTCATATTTAGCGTTTGCTTTTTCCCAAGTAAGATTGTTCAAATCAAGACCTAGCGAATTAACTAACTCTACAAAATAACTATCAAACTCTTTACTTGCTAAAGTTTTTTTATTATCTAAATCGAGTTTTCTTCCCAAATGGATATACTCATATGCCGAAGCCAATTGTTCATATAGTCTTAGTAATTCGTCTATTTCGTTATAAGATATGGCAATGTTATAAGTCCCGTCTAATTGCTTTTCGGCACCAAATAGTTTTTGGGTTAAATCATAAATTCTAGTATAGGTTTTATTAACTTCTTCTAATGGTGTATAATTTGCTACTATTCTTCGCGCCTTAAATTCCAATAACATTTTTTCATCTATTTGGTATTTAGGTACATTAAACCTTTCCATCAAACTTTCAAAAGACAATGGCTTTTGAATGGCTTCTTGATTTCTAGGATCTCCCAGAGAATATGGATCATCACTACTAACAATGATGTAGGCCAATCCCTTCTCATTTAATTCATCATAAATTTCATCAACTTTTAAAGTATATGACTCCAGTAACTCTTCTTTTAATTTTTTGTTAGCTCCTGTAATATTTTTAAAGAGATTGTGACTATTATCAATGGCATCAATTTTGTCTTGCAATTCTTTTAGTTTTAATATTCCCCCGCATAAAATGTTAAACTGCAACATTCTTCTTCTCTCAGCTTTAGCAATTGCCTCGAGCTTTTTATCCTCAACATCTTCTTCAGGACTTCGATTTTCTAAATCTCTCTTAGCATGTAAAATGTTAAAATATTCGACAAAATCGCCCTTAGATATCAAAAGATTTAACTTGGATTCTCTTGCCTCTAATTCCTCTAATCTTCTAGATAATTCTTCTCTTTTTTCAGTAAGTCGTTGTTCCTTAGTGCGTTTATCTATTGTCTCTTTAGAAATTTCACTATATGTATTATTATTTTCATCATTATCTAAGTTTATAAATGATTCTACAAGACTCATCATCGTTGTGCGTTTTTCACAAGCTGATCTAGCTCCGGCAATTTTCATATCTAATACATTTATCTTGGATTGAACATTAGCTATTTCATCTTCAATATTTTGTACTTCTGGAATTTCTAACATCGTTACATGTCCATTTGCTTTATAACCTTCATAAATATCATAAATTCTCTTATAAGCTTCACTCTTATCAAGGCCTTTATCCCTAATATCTTGTTGTAAAGTGCTTGGCAAAACCTCAAAAAATTCTGTTCTGAATTTTAATTCCTTTTGTAAGATTTCAAAAGCTCTCAAACATTCATTTTTCTCTTTAGATCCAATAATGCGGCCTATTTTTTCTGGCGTTAAAAATTTGGAAATAGCCTTTCTTACGACAGTCTCATCACTTGCCTTGGCTATTTTACGGATAGATATAATCATATCAGCAAGTTGGTTTCGCACTTCATCACTAGCATATAACCAACTAAAAGTAGCAATTAAGGCTGTCTTATCTAAATTAGATTGAACAAGATTGAATGTATAATCTTCAGCACTCACTACATCCTTGAAGAAATCATCAACATCAGCCACTTTATAATATGAATCCTTATATCCTAGTAATTGCATTTTACGGATATGTTCTGCTAATTTTTCCTCTCTTTTCTTATTTAGCTCATCTAAAGAAAGATTATTAGCATTTTTTTCTTTAGATAGTTCATCAATATATTCATCAATTATCGTCTTTAATTCGGCATCACTCATATTGGTAATAGAATTGTTGACAATCTCTCTGATGCTGTTGGCAATAATCCCCTCTATTTTTTCAATAAAAGCTATCTTATCACTTATTTGAGTAATCGCACTGTCTTGATCATCAAAAATCTTCTTAGCTTCAATCATACCTTCACAGATTTGTCTTTTAATATTAGCTAGATATTCACGATAAGACTTTATATTTTTGTTATCTTTTTTTTGATAGAATTCCTTTAAAGTCGTTAATTCCATAAACTAAACCTCCCCTGTTTGCCGCTTATTATAGTATAAATATCAATTATTGTCAAAAAAATGAAAAAAGAGTTAATTCATAACTCTTTTAAACATTCTTTCAAGTTCATATCTTGTAAACGATATGATTGTTGGTCTTCCATGGGGACAGTTATAGGGATTATCACATAAGACGAGATCTTCAAGCAAATTTTGAGCTTGTTCTAAAGTGATCGCTTCATTGCCTTTAACACTCATCTTACAAGCCATAGTAGCTGCTATATGATTCTGAAACTTTGCGCGATCAAATAATACTTTATCTTCAATTATGATTTCAAATATTCGCCTAACACTTTCCGTTTCTAATCCCTCTCTTAGCCAAGTGGGATGTTCTTTGACGACGTAAGTATTTAAGCCAAATTCGGAGATATTAAATCCCAATTCTTCTAAAATAGACATTTTTTCCTTTATTTTCATAAATTCCGATGAAGTAAGTTCAATAGTTATTGGAACTAAAAGGGATGTTGTATAGATTTTATCACTTCGCAAGGCTTTTAAAACACGTTCATAATTTATTCTCTCCTGAGCTGCATGTTGATCAATCATAAACATCGATTCGTCGTTTTGGGCGATTATATATGTTCCCATTACGATGCCAACAGGATATAATTCTAACTTTTTAACTAATTCGTTTTCTTGGTGTTCAGGTTCACTTGATTCTAATACTTCTTCTTTGGCTTCATCGAAACTCTCTAATTTTTTAAAGTTTATCTGTGTTTGCTCTTTAGAAGAACTATATTCTTCCTCTTCTTCATAAACGAGAGGCATACTTATCTCATTATATACCGCCTCTGGCACTTTGACTTCCACTTTGGGAACTAAGAGGGTTTTTCTAAGAGCAGAACCAATGGAATCCGTCAATAACTCGTTTAAACTATCTATTTTAGAGAATTTTATATCCTGTTTTGCGGGATGAATATTGACATCGATTAAGGTTGGATCGGTATTTATCAAAAGAACTACTATAGGGTATTTTATATCCGGTTTAAAGGTGAAATAGCCATCATTTATAGCCTTATTGACATCACTATTTCTCACACATCTTCCATTGACGATTGTCGTTATATGATTCCTATTGCTCTTTAAAATACTGGGTTTACAAATAAACCCGTATAAATCATAATCATAATTACTAGCCTTTATTTCAATCATATTGGAGCTAACTGAATAGCCATATATTTCATGAATCGTCTTAAGTAGGTCTCCAGAACCGGAGGTGAAGACAATTCTTTTGGCATTATTAGTTAAGGTAAAGGAAATATCAGCATGCGATAATGCTAATTTTTCAATATAACTGGTAACATTAGCAAGTTCAGTTGTATCACTTTTTAAATACTTCAAACGAGCTGGCGTATTATAGAATAGATCGGCTATTTCCATCTTAGTTCCTACGCGAGCATCACTTATTTCTTTTGTTATAACTTTGCCACCATGAATGATGATATGCGTTCCCATACCATCTTTCATGCAAGTCCGCAAATCAACCTTGGAAACTGAGGCAATACTGGGCAAAGCTTCACCGCGAAATCCCAAGGTATTAATAAAAAATAAATCATCTTCTTTTAATAATTTAGATGTAGCATGGCGGGAGAATGCTGCTAAAGCGTCATCAGGATCCATACCCATTCCATCATCGGTTACCTTAATTAACTTAGTTCCACTATTTTCTAAATCAACAATGATGGTCTTGCTATGGGCATCAATGCTATTTTCTACTAGTTCTTTAACGACACTAGATATTCTTTCAACGACTTCTCCAGCAGCTATTTTATTGGCAAGATCATCGCTCATTATTTGAATTCTACTCATAGTTACCTCCAAACATACTAGGTCTTATTTCGATGTTTTTTAAAGCAATATTAGTCGTTATGATGGTAGGTTTCTTAATCGTAATAAATCCTACACCAATTAAAACAATATCAGTATTAGGTTCAGTTATCTCTATTTTGTTAACTAAACCATCGGCAGCCGCAAAATACTTTTTAACAACGCGTTTGGCATCGCTGCTCGTAAAAAAAGTAAAAGGTGTTGGTTCTGTAAACTTAAGATAATACTTATTATCAAGTAAAGATACTGTCTCACACTCCTTCATTTGCATAGAATAGGCTTTAATATTCTTTCCCATGACATCGTGATTTAGGGCATTATTTAAAATAAATCCCGGAGAATCTATAAGTGTTAAATCTTCATCTAATTTTACACGAATAAAATCAAGGGTCGTATTGGCCTTCGAATTGACGACAATTTTGGCATTTTTGCTTTCACAAATATCCATTAAATCATTTATAAGGGTCGATTTACCAGAATTAGATATTCCCAAGATATAAGCTTCATGGATATCCTTTTTTTCTAGATAATTTAAAATGCTTTTAGCACCATGGGTCTTAACTCCACCTTTAAGTTTAATGTCATCAGATATGCCATAATAATCGCGAATATATTCAGTAACTCTCTCTTTTTTAACATGTTCTGGTATTAATTCACATTTATTTAAAACTAAAACTTTGCGCTTTTTTATCGATTTAAATATAGAAACTACTTCGCTGTTTAAATTGATAAAATCGACTAAAAAGACAACAAAACGAACATCTTTATTAATCTTATTGACAATTTCTTTGACGTCTTTAGGAGTATTTTCGTTCCTTTGTTCCCCATAGTGCATTAGTCTAAAACAGCGCATGCAATACTTGGCATCATCTTTTTTTCCTTCGGGAATATAGCCACTTATTTCTTTATTTTCCGTTTGTAGCTTAGCTCCGCAGCCATAACACATCTTATTCATAATATCTTCCCCTTTTAAATAAGTCCTTCTTTGTAAGGCGCTTTATTACCATATTTTCTAATTTTCTATTTAACTTTGCTACAGCAAATTCATCAGCACTGATGGGATTTACTAAAATAGAAGTAAACTCCATACGATTAGCGCCATATATATCAAAGAATAACTGATCTCCTATACAGGCAATCTCCGTATCAATTAATCCATATACTTTCATGACTTTTTTGTATTTACGTTTTAAAGGTTTAAATGACAGATAACAGGAATCGACGCATAATAATTCCTTAAAAGGTGTTACTTCCTTTTTAAAATTATTGCTCATTATTACTAATTTAAAACCCATATCTTTTAAATCTTCAAATAAATCCTTTACCTTTCTTCCAGGGGTTTTGATATTCTCTGGTTCTAAAGTATTAGATAAATCAAAAATAAGGCATTTAATACCGCTTTTCTTAAGAGTTTTATAGTCAATATCATAGATACTTTTAAAGTATTTATCCGGGACAAATTTATCTATCATTTTTTCATCTCCATTACTAAATCAATTATAGCATAGTAGCATAAAAAAAAATAGTTTACAAAGAAACTATTTTGGTGAGCATTGTCCTCTTGTGAAGTCAAAAGCACAGCCATTATTTTGACAATCTCCAGGATTACTATCAAATCTTGCACAGAAGGCATAATTTCCCGATTCTATACAAGTTTGATTGGTTGCATCCCAAGTTTTTCCACTTTCTTGACATATAGTCTGAGGAGATTTAGTCGTCGTAATTGTTGGATTTCCACTAGTAACTCCAGGATTTTCTATTTCTTCCATACAATTACCATTGGCATCCCAGACATCGGCCATTTGCATAAATAAATCGACGATCATCGGTAAAAAAAATAATATAACAGCATATATGGCACGCTTTCCAAATCTTTGAGCGACCTTTTTAAATTCAGATCCTCCATCGCCCTTAGTTAGAGCTTTTACAGTATCTAACGTCGAATATGCGATGACAAGCAAAGGTGCAACTATGCGGATTATTTTTAAAGCTCCATACAAGTCTCTTGTAACATCGGGACCTAATGGGCAACTACCGGCATAGACATTAGGGCTAATAAAAATTGCGCCTATAATTAATAAAATTGCCAATATATGCGATTTTCTTTTATTTTGCATAATATCACCTACTTCAATTATAGATGAGTGATGACTTATATGCAAGGTATTTACAATAATTTAACGAATAAATTTACAATTAATAAATATTAATTAATAGGTGATTAAATGTTTTTTTTGACAAATATATTAAATTTACTATCTTTATTTCACGGGTCCTACTCCATTAATGTTTTTCCCGAGCCTCTTTCTAAGGAGGAAGAAGAAAAACATATTAACAATATGATCAATGGGAATATAGATTCACGCAATACATTAATCGAACACAATCTTCGTCTAGTAGCCCACATTGTAAAAAAATTTGAGAAATTGGATAATAATGCCGATGATCTAATTAGCATTGGTACTATCGGACTAATAAAGGGTATTGACTCATTTAAACCAGATAAAAACAACCGTCTTACCACCTATGTGGCGCGATGCATTGAAAATGAAATTCTCATGTATTTTAGAAGCAATAAGAAAAACAACAATAATGTCTCTTTAAATGACTCTATTGGCTATGATAAAGATGGCAATGAAATAAATTTAATAGATGTTATTAAAAGTGATACAGAGGATATCTTAAGCATTATTCACAATAAAGATAATCAAGAATATGTGAGTAAAATTTTAAATATTTTAAATGATCGAGAAAGAGAAATTATCATTAAGCACTTCGGTCTATTTGATACAGATGAATTGACCCAAAAGGAAATAGCATCTTCTCTTAACATTTCCCGTTCCTATGTATCACGCATTGAAAAAAGAGCTATATCTAAGCTCTATCGTGAATTTAAAAAAAATAAAAAGGAACTCTAGTCAAGAGGACGAAAGAATTCCTTTATATCGACATCTAATACTTTGGCAAAATGCCATACAGTTCCAAGAGATATACTTTGATGATAACTAGAACTTTCAAGGTTCATAATGAATCCTAGGGAGTAAGTACTCTTATGAGCAAATTCTTCTTGAGTCATACCCTTTTCACATCTAAGCCTTTTTAAATTTTGTCCTATAATTGTATAAATACGCTTCTCATCATCTAGGCCCATCATGCTACCTCCAAGCTTCAAATTAATTTTCTCAAAACAGCTTGGGAATTCACATCACTTGCTCATTGACTAACTCTCTTATTTAAGGTACAATTTATTTACGAGGTAACAAATATGATAATAAATAAACTTAAAAGAAAAAAAAGAATTAAAGAATGGCTTGCTAGAGATTTTGAGGAATCCCTTGAGTATTATTATGCTCAAAAACTCAAGAAATATAAATTTAACCCTCTAGAAGTTACAATATGGTATATAGATGTCGAAAATAACTATATGCAATTTGTCAGTCATTCTAAGTATTATGAACTAAGAGATGATAAGATAAACGAAATAGAACAAAAAGATGTTTGGATAAAAAAGATCCGATATAAGGGCAAAAAAAAGGATTCAAGATAATTTCTTGAATCTCTTTTTATATATTCCAATTTCTAGTAAGATGATACTTGTTCCTAAGATGATATGATTAAAAATATTTAAGACACTTCTAATGATTTCGTACGCATTATCTATATTAAAATAGATAATACCATAAATTATTACTAAGAATAAAAAAGAATATATAAATACACTAGCTAAATCGTGGATTTTCTTGCTCTTTAAGAAAGCGTTGCCAGTAATAATTATCATCACTAGGGTTATGACATAGACGATATAAGAATACATTTTATAATCCTTATCTCCCATAAACATGATATGCTTATTTATAGTATCACTGGCAATATTCTTGTAATCCTTTTTTTGATATTCATAGCGACTTTTAACATAGGCCCTTAAGTACTCGTTAGTGTCTTTTTTTAAAATGACATATTCAATATTTTGTTGCTTTAAATCCATATTGATATCTTTTGTAATCTTTTCGACATACCCTTCACTAACAAGTACTTTCATGATAAAGTTTTTATTTAAGATGGTTAAGGATATAAGTGTCAAAACTAAAGTTATGCTTAAAAGCAAACTCATTATTATATTAATTACTCTTTTTTTCACGATAAAACCTCATTAATATAAAGCGATGATATAAGAATGCTGATATCAAAGCGGCACTGCTATCTAATAAAACATCACTTATTTGTCCTGTTCTGCCGCTTACAAAGGTCTGATGATATTCATCGCTCATGGCATAGAAAATACAGATAATTCCCGTGATTATTAAAGTATGTCTCTTTACTCCCATAATAAAGAGGGTGTTCATTATTAAAAATGCTAAGACAAAATAGACGAAATAATGCGCAGCTTTGCGCGTCGGAAACATCCATTTGTCTATGACATCCTGCATCTCTTTAGTTCCCTCTTTTATATCTGTTAGGGTTGTTGTCACTTTCACGATGATTTCTTCAGTTAAACCACCTGATGTTTCTCCCGTATCCCCAGAAAAACTAAATATAATAAACATCCACAGTAAAATTAATAACACTGATGCTATTTTCTTAATCATTATAAATCAACCCTATCCTCTATATATTCGTTAGTCAACTTGAAAAATTCTTTGATTTTTTTTATTTCTAAGGAAATGACATCAGATGCTAAAGTATTAAAGTCAAATTGGCACAATAAATCCTTAAAATTATTTTTATCGACAATGATTCTCTCCCAACAATTAATACTTCCAAAACTGCATTCTAGCCTCTTATACCATGAAAAATTAAAATCCGTTACTTCCCCAATTAGTTTGCCATTTAAATATTTCTTTTTTGCTTTTTCAATATACTTAGGTGATAGAAACACACTGGCAATATAGCCGATGCGTCCAAATTCTACATTAAACTCCGAAAAGGCATCGACAATATCAAAGACGATTGATGAAACACTCTCAAAATAGCTGTGATTCATGACGACGGTAAACATCTTTAAACTTACTTGCATCTGCAAATCAGGATTTTCATTAAATATTATGACAGGAAGGCTTTTATTATCACTCTCGGGAATGATAATGGGATTTCCAAGTTCAGGATATCTACTGGATATTTCTTTTGCAACGTCTAGGGGTTTAAAAGAGGATTCTTCCTTAAAAAATAAAACGATTTCTTTCGTATCTTTCATCTTATCACCTAGAGTTATTATAGCAAAATAATAAAATTATTGCATCCCTTTAAACAAAGTTTTATTTTTTTCTAAATCTCTTAACATCTCATTCCCAAAATAGAGTATTAAAAACTTGTCGAGAAAGGGACCCCACTGTTCTAAATAGTCATATAAAGAGTCCATGACATCATAAGGTATTTCATTGATGATTGTATAATTTTTTAAAGTACTATAATGCTCACTGTTCATGACGAGATTGATAGTATAATCAATAGTCTTCCACTTATCAGTTTTCATTGATTTAAACATTGCAACGGCATGTAAAAAATTTTCTTTATCGCGAATTTTTACATTACCAAGAACAACTTTTTTTCTATCCTTATCCACATTTCTCATGCCAAATAAAGTTTCTATGCTAGTTGGAAAACATTTTCCCACTCGATCATCTGATAATAATTCTCTTTTTTTATTCTCGCTTATTACAAAATCACTAAATAAGGAAAATTCATAATCTTTGTAGCGATACTTCTTATCATCTACTCTCTCAATAGGCAATCTAGTGGCCAAAGGATCAAGGGTAAAGTGGTCTATAACGTTAGCATCATAACAGTATTCCGAATAATAATCGGCATTTAACCAAAATAAAGTTTCGTTGTCAATATCCAAGATAAAATCATTGGCACTATTAATTCCATTGCTATAATACTTGGGAATATAATCAGGAATATGACGTCTTAAATCCTCTTTTATTTCCTTAAAGCAAGTTAAAATAAGGGGAAGTGATAGTTCGCTATCGGCATCTTTTATTAATTGAGCTAAATAGCATAAATCACACTGATTAATTTCTTCTATGACTTCATAGGGAGATATCTCTTTATATTCATCTTTTTTCATAATTAGATTATTGGCATAATCTATTATGTATTCCTCCGCTTCGCGATCATATATTACTAAGGACTTCAATGTATCGGCTAAAACGACAAGATAACGCGCTCCAGGTAGAACATGTGAACCAGCTATTCTTAGACTTCTAAGAGTCTCATACTTACCTCTATTCTCAGGTACCGATAAAATTGATTTATCAAACGCTATGAGATCTTTAGAAGAAAGAATCTCATAAGCCACTTCTTTTCCTTGGAATATCGTCTTTCCCGTACCTTCTTTGTTTTCAATATCCGTTAAAAACTTTTGAGCATCTTCACTCAAAGAAAGACATCTATCTTCTAATTTTCCAAGTAACATATATTGATTTTGTTTGACAAAATTATTCATATTTCCCCCTTAAATTGTTACCTATTTTATCACAAGTAAACGCATTTAACAATTTTCTTTAAAAAGCATCTTATTTTTATCTAAATCTCTTAAAATATCCTCGGCAAAATAGAGAACATCAAAAGTATCTAATAGTATTGGCGAAGAGATTAATTTGGCGAAGAGCTCATCTAGTACTACATACGATATACGTCTTATCTCTTTGGCATTGATTAGGCGAATATAGCAATCACTTTCCATAATAATATTTCCGGTGAAATCAAGAGCATAATATTTATCTTGTTCTTTCGCCTTAAACTCTACCCAAAAATGGGTTGTTTTATCGCGACCTTTGAGGGGGATTTTTCCCATAACAAGTGATAAAGTATTTGTATCTCGCGAACGACCTAAATACCAAAGCATCTCAAGACTCATCTCCACGCAGCGATGATAACGCCTTGTTGATTCAGCATCGCTTCGATATTTTTCACTAATATAATCGCTTAAGATATAAAATATATAATTTAAATATCGATAACTGTCATCAGCATTTCTTTTTATTTTTGAATTATTGCGATCTATTGTGAACTGATAAATAAGGTGTTTAGTATCGTTGTCATCAAACCTCTCATGATTAAGTAAAAATAAATTTTCATCGGCTAAAGAAAGAATCTTGCGGTTAGCATCTCTTACGCCCGATGCATATAACTTTGGGGCAAAACTAGGTAGATGCTTCTGCATATCCCGTTTCATATCTTTATAACTGATAACTAAAAAATATAACAGTTCACTAGTTAAATCTTTGCCAATTAGCTCATTAAAATAAGATAGTTCATGTGCGGGGATTCTCTCTATTACTTGGACATTAAATATATGGAAATAATCTTCTTCACGCATTATTAGATTATTGCTATAGTCGATGATATAGGTTTCATTATTATCGTTATATTGAACTAGAGATTTGGGCATATCTGACACTACAGAAAGATAACTGGCATTATCAAGATATGGGCAAGCAGCAATCCTAAGACTCCTAATGCTCTCCCACTTCTCACGCTCTTCGCGATTTTTTAAGATATTCTTATCAAATTCTAAAACTTCGCTACTTAGTAATCTAAAGAGGTATTTTTCTCCATTATACATAAAACTTCCCATAGATTTACCAGATGCCGATAAATTATCAACATAACTAATAAATAATGTTGCACAGTCGCTTAACGGTCTTGATAACTCATTCAATTGCGAAAGTAAAAGTTTTGCATTTTCCTTTAGATTATTATTCATTAAAAAACACCCTTTTTTAAAGGGTATCTTATCATAAAATATATCTTTTTACAAATTATTTTCCATATGTTAATTTAAATGTGAAGTGCAACAAAGTTGCATTGAAAAAGACATATGAGTAA
>CAJTKV010000008.1:55400-57916 GCA_910577075.1 uncultured Bacilli bacterium | reverse complement strand
AGCATTTATTCATTAGTTGAAAAAGAAGCTCGTGAGAAAGCCGTTCGCTATTTAGAAGAGGATGGATTTACGAGTATTAATATCGGTGGAGGTATTCCCGTACAAGCAGGAGATAAGGCCTATCAATATTATTTTTCCGCAAACAAAGAGATGAGTCTTCTAGATTACTATGATAAGAATATTTATGAAAAGTTAGCTAATTTGAGAACGAGACTAATTATCGAGGATTATAAAAGAGAAGTATTAAATAGAGCAGATGCGGATGGCAAAGTAAATTTAAAAGATTTGTACTTAGCTAAAACAGCTTTATTAGATAAAGATAATAACACTGTTTCTCACGATTATTTGGCCGTTGTTAAGTTAACGGGAGATGAAGATGCTTTCTATAATCGCGTTGTTGCTAGTAGGCAATCGGGTAGTTCAGATGTAACCGTATTTATCGATCTTCTTGGTGATGAAGTTATGAATTTCTCTTGGCAAGGAAGATTTGGCGATAAAAAGTTTGAAAGAGTTGTCGAAGATATAATATTATTAAGCAATTCTATGAATATGGAAAGTGCTACTTTAGAGGAAATTAGCAATCATGTTGATGAACTCAATAAAAAGCCCGTAATGAAGGAATTAAAACCACAATAAAAGAGAAAGAATAATTTAATTTTTCTTTCTCTTTTTTTCTTCTTTTAATAAGGCCTTATCTTTAGTAAGACGATCTTTGAGAATTGATAGACGATTAGATATTTGCATATTGGGAAATGAATTGAGCAATCTTCGATGTAGAAAATCTTTACTTTTTAATACTTCTTTAACTTTTTTAGTAATGGCTTCTGTCGAATCGCATCTAATTGAACTCGATATATTTTTTAAAGTAATAATGACATTAAATGAGAATATTAAATCGACTAAGAAAATTATCGATAAGAATATACATATGAACATTAGAACTTGCGTTGAGCACATTTGAAGAACAGAAAGGATTATCGGATTTGTTCCATAAAACATGACGATTCCTCCAACACCAAAGGGAATGGCAAATTCTAAACATATACGACCATTGATGTTGAATTTCATATCACTGTAGTCCCACCATCTATTCTTAAATATCTTTTCCATAAGATAGGATGTTATATATTCGAGGGTTGCACATAGTAATATAGCTAGAAAAAATAAAACTAGAGGATCATCAGAATATTTATTCAATGTCAAAAATATCGCGATACATCCAATGCCATATATGGGACATAGGGGACCAATTAAAAAACCTCTGTTAATCCATTTGCCGAATTGAAAACGTGCTACAATAATTTCGCATATCCATCCTAAGAAGGCATATATGAAAAACATCAATATTAGAATAAGTATTTCTCTCATTTTTTATCACCACATAGGTATTATAGCAAAAAAATTATAAATACGCTATTGAATATTTATGTACTTTTTAAACGTTTATGATATAATGTATGTAGAGAGTAGGTATAAGATGAGTAAGTTAAGAGGTTTTTTTAATAAGCCACGTAATTTATATTATTGCGGAATAGCTTTATTGACGATAGTTACAGGATTAGTTTCCATATCGTTTTCTTATTATATAGATGAAACGGGAAATGGCAGTTTTTTATCTTTGAGTGTTGTCGATAATCAAATTCAAAGTGATAATTTAATTAATAATACTTTAACTGTTGGAGGAAATGAGTCAGTTACTTTTAACCTATATGTCGTATCCAATAATAATTTTGAAAGCATTTATAAGTTATTTTATAAAGCTAATAAGGTTAATTTGAAGGTTGTTGCCGATAAGGTTTATTCTTCTATCAATTCTCATGATGTTCAAATGATTACAATTACTGTAGAAAATTATACAAGTGTCGATCAAAAAATTGAGTTTGGCATTGTAAATGGCTATAAAGATACGGAATTAAAAGTTGAAGGAACAGAGATAAAGGAAAATTAAAAAGGAGTTTTAAACTCCTTATTTTTGGGCTTTTCGATAATTTTCTGGTAGTAGTGTTTTATGAATAAAGATTCTTTCTCCCAAGTAAGATCCAACGGGTTCATTATTTGCATTAGTAACTCTTTCAGTTTGGGCACTGTAAGTTTGATTGAAAGAACTAAGATAAGATGGACTGTAATGCATATTGATTTCACCAAAATTATTAGGAATGATAAGAGAATCTATTTTTCCTATAGCAAGGTAGTCTTCATGTTTAGAAGAAATAGAAACATTTCCCGTTGAATCGCATGTTATGAAATCGCCATAGAAGACTTTATTATCTAAATATTCCTTGTATAATTCTAATAGTTCGCGTTGATTTTTTATTAGATAGGTGTCAATTTGTGAATTTGTCTTTTGTGTAGCTAGGAGACGATTTAGGGTATCAGGGTCAATGCTATAAGCGGGAACAAGTTCGGGTTTACGTTTAGCTATAATTTTTCTTTTGGGATTATTAGCATCTTTATTTTCCTCTTGCTCAATTTCTTCATCACTATATTCCCTTGGTATTTCAAAAGTTTCCGTAACA
>CAJTKV010000008.1:49884-55390 GCA_910577075.1 uncultured Bacilli bacterium | reverse complement strand
GAGATGTTGCATCTCTAGAAAATAATAGAGTCAGTACAGGTCTTATTTTTTCACTGTAGGCTATACCTTTTATAATATTATATTCCGGTCTATCTAAATTGCATAATTCTCTTAGAGCATAAAGTTTATCGAGTGTCTCTTGACGAGAGATATCACATAATTCATTAAACGTTAAAAAGTCATCATCATTTATCAATAAAGTGGGAAATTGTTGACTTGGTGTTATTACAGTTTTATTCCTCAATATTTGGTTCATTCTTATTTCGTCTTTTAATGCCATAGTAATCCTCCTTATTTTAATTTCTTTTGATATGGTTCTGGCAATAATGCCTTATGGATGAAGGTACGTTCAAGAAGTCGATCATCGTTATTAAATGTTGATGATATTTTATAATCATCGCTTGATGCCCAATAGTCAACTGCTAGAGCACTTAGAGAGCCATCACCATTAATACCAACATTTATTTTTCCAAAATCCTCGGGAATATTCATGGAGTTATTTTCTTTTAAAGCTGTGAAATCTTTGTGGAAACTTCTAATAATTAGTGCTCCCGTATAATCTGTTACGACAAAATCGGGATATAAAATACCGGCTTCCAATATAGCTTTAAATTGTTCTAGTTCTTCTAGATAATTATTTATCAGTGCAACATCTAGGCTAGAACCCAAGTTGGTTGAGTTAAGGAGATAGTCGAGGATATCTTCATTGATGACGTATACAGGGTATAGTGTATCGGAATCGCTGATTACGGGAGTTGCTTTACCATTATTAATTCTCAATGATTTGGATAAATCAAAACTATCTACTTCTTCAAGTATGTCTTTATATCTCTTGCAGTATTCAGCTTTTTCAATGTTTAATTTTTCAACTTCTTGAGAATCAACTACACCTTTACCATTTGTGGTGTTTTCAGCATCTTTGTGGCAGGCATTATAATGTCTTTCGTTCCATCCAATGGGACAATCTTTTTTGAAGATTAACATCAGTTCAGGTCTATCAGTTTCGCGATAGTGAACTCCTTGAAGTAATCCATCTTTTTTAATGATGCTATTGGCAATATTTCTCATATGAATAAATTTTTGTGTAGTTTCAAAGCGATTTATTTCAAATAGGTTGAAGAGATTTATAAAATCGTCTTCGCTTAAATTTAAACCAGTAAACAGTTTATGAGGATAGATTATATCTTTACTATTTAGCATTTTTTTTATCGCGGTTGTATTTTTTGACATTTTAGCACTTCCTTTATTTTAATTCTAATTTGTGTTTTTCTTTCATTGTATTAAGTAATTCTAAGCTTTCCATAAACATTTGCTCAATTCCTTTCTTGATTCCATCAATATTAGAATTTGGGTACTCATCTGTTTCACTTAATATTTGGTCAATTGTTTTTTTGACTAGAGTTATAAATGAGGAATCTTGAAGAGATATTAGTCGAGCTTTATTTAGAGATAGGATGCGATAGAAATCTAATCTGTAGGGGTATGTAGCAAAAGTGTCGTCATCACCTTCTAAAAGATATTCCATATCATCAACTATGTCATTAATTAAATTATTGCGGTTGCAACTGTCGAATTCTTCATCAGAATATTCGGGAACTTGATATTTGTTGTGTTGTATATTTATGAGTGGTAGGATTTTGCCACTGTTTATAAAAGAACATTCATAAGTTGGGGAGATGTAAATATTAAAATATTTTAAATAGATAAAATATCTTCTCAATTCATCATCAGGCAATTTATCAATGTCCTGATTTATGACAAATATACTATTCGAAGTGATACCAGATTCATAAGCATCTCGGTATTGGCGATTGATAAATTCCTCTTTCAAATCCGCACCATTAATAGGGAAATTAAAATCTTCTTCAGATATAAAAGCGTTGTTTTGCATGGCAATTATGCTGAGAATATTATTTAGTCTTATTCCTTCAATGAAATCTTGATTTTCTAAGAGAGATAAAATATCACTTCTTGCATTATCCTTGGTAAGGTATCCAAGCATTTGATCATAGACCGTTTCATCAATATATATGCTGGCAAATTTCTTCTTTTCAATTTTTCGGGCATTTTCAAGAAGGCTAAAAATATTTTGATATTCTTCTGTATCTTGCTTTTTTTCATATTCTAAATCGGCAAGTTTTAGATACATCTTTTTAATGGCTATTTCAAACTCGACGATATCATCTAAGCGCTTTCTCGTGACACTCTCCATATAAAATCCCCCTTATGGCTTATTATTCTAGCATATTATTAAAAAAAATGATATACTTTATTTAGTATTTAGGAGAGATAAGAATGAAATATATATCCTTTGTTGTTCCTTGCTATAATAGCGAAGCTTATATGGAACATTGTATAGAATCTTTGCTGATCGGAAAAGAATATGTAGAAATAATTATAGTTGATGATGGATCAACAGATAATACTGGGAAAATAGCGGATAATTATCAAAAAAAATATCCGACGATTGTCAAAGTTATACACCAAAAGAATGGTGGTCATGGAGAGGGCATAAATACGGGATTAAAATATGCGACGGGAAAATATTTTAAAGTTGTCGATAGTGATGATTGGGTCGATAAAAAATCCTATAAGACTTTACTTAAGAGAATTAGAAAAATTGATTCAGATGTCATTATTATGAATTATGTCTATTCTTATACAGATGGAAGAAAAGATCAAGTTATCAGTTTTAAAAATGTGTTTAAAGATAATCAGGAGTCTCTTTGGAGTGATTCAAGACATTTTAAAATTACACAATATTTATCACTTCATTCAATGATGTATAAGAAAAGTATTTTAGATGCCTGTAAAATAAAATTACCTAAACATGTATTCTATGAGGATAATCTATTTATCTATTGGCCTCTTCCAAAGACAAAGACCGTCTATTATATGGACTTAGATTTTTACCGTTATTTTATTGGAAGACCTGATCAATCGGTACAAGAAACTCAGATGATTAAATATAGTTCCCATCAGGTGAAGGTGTCGAAAAGTGTTTGCAATATGTATGATCTATCTTTAGTGGAGGATCGCAAGCTTAGAAGAATAATGCACAGGGAATGTGTTCTTTTGATGACGATTGGAGTATGCTTTTCGCGAATAAGTAGAGATGAAAAGGGCGAAGAACAATATAAGGAACTTTGGAATAGTGTCAAGGAAGGAAATCCTAAACTATATAAAAAGATACGTCACTTTGCGATGGCGGGAATGGTGAGTATTCCTGGCAAAATAGG
This sequence comes from uncultured Bacilli bacterium, assembly GCA_910577075.1. GTDB lineage: Bacteria > Bacillota_I > Bacilli_A > RF39 > UBA660 > CAG-582. The sequence goes on along the minus strand of CAJTKV010000008.1, from coordinate 52,151 downwards.
AAGAGCAATTACTATTTTTGGCTTTCGACTTGCTCATCGCTTTGTCAAATTTAATTAAAAAATTTAGTAATAAGACTGCGTATTAAGCAGTTTTTTTATGGTATTTTTTATGATATACTCTTTTTAAAGAAGGCGTTTTATGAAAGAACTATTAGTACCTGTTGGGAATATGGAAAGTTTGCATGCAGCTGTTTATAATGGGTGTGATGCAGTTTATTTAGGTGGTAAGAGATTTGGAGCGAGAGCTTATGCTACCAATTTTGATGATGAAGAGATGATTAAGGCTATTAATTTTTGTCATCTATATGGGGTAAAGATATATGTAACTGTTAATACTTTAATCTATGAAAGTGAATTTTCTGATGTCCTTGATTATGTAAAATTTTTATATAAAGCATCAGTAGATGCCGTAATTATGCAAGATATTGGGCTTATAGCAGCTGTAAGAAGAGAAATACCTGATTTAGAAATTCATGCATCAACACAAGTACACTCTACTAATGGTGATACTTTAAAGTTTTTGGAAGCATTAGGAGTTAAAAGAGTAGTATTGGCGCGTGAGATGGGTATTGATGAGATAAATAACTTGAATACTTCTTTAGAAATTGAAGCGTTTATTCATGGAGCTTTATGTATTTCCTATTCGGGGCAATGTCTTTTTTCAAGTATGTTAATGAAGAGAAGTGGCAATCGTGGTTCATGTGCACAGATATGTCGTTTACCTTTTAAATTGATGAAAGATGATGAAGAGTTAGAGACCAAGGGAGATTATTTACTTTCGACGAAGGAATTGAATACTTCTGATTACTTTAAAGAGATAATGGAATCAAATATATATTCTTTAAAGATTGAAGGAAGGATGAAGGGATGCGAATATGTTGGATGTGTTACGAGACTTTATCGCGATTTAATAGATAAATATTATCGTGGAGAAGACGTTATAAGTGATGAACAGATTGTGAAAGACTTGATGACGATATTTAATCGCGAATATACGAAAGGTTTTTTATTTAAAGCCAATAATGCCGAACTGATGAATATCCAACATAGCAACCATTTAGGTATTAATATAGGTAAAGTTATCGATATCGATAAAAAGTATATTAAGGTTAAACTTACAGATGATTTAAATCAAGGTGATGGTATTAGATTTAAAAATATTGGTGAAGGAATGATGGCCAATTTTATCTATGATGATACAAAAAAACTAGTGAATCATGGGAATGCGGGAGATATAATCTTTTTGGATAGAAAATTTGATGTCGATATAGGAGAAGAACTTAATAAGACCTTAGATTTAAAACTTAAAGAAAAATATACTAGTGTAATTAAACGCATACCGGTAAGAATGCAAATTGCGTGTCCTTTAGGTAAGCAAATGAATTTGACTTTGTCTTCTAGAAATAGGGAAGTGCAAGTCAGCTTTGGTGATGTTTTAGAAGCAATAAAGATGCCAGTAGGTGAAGATACCATAAGAAAACAACTGGGAAAACTTGGCAATACGCCTTTTGTATTAGAAGATTTGCAGATTATTGCCGATGATAATATATTTATCAATTTAAAGGATTTAAATGAATTAAGAAGGTTGGGAATTGATAAATTAATTCAGGCATTAGAATATAGGGAAATAAGAGAGATAAAGCCAGCAAAGATATTAAAAAGAGAATGGGAATATAAAGATAATATGCAAATATCTATACTAGTTAGGACAGAGGAGCAGTTAAAATGTGCTCTTGATAACCATGTTGCTAGAATTTATATACCAGATAAAAAAATATTGGAAAAATATAGAGATTTACCAAATGTCTTATATCGAACTAATCGAGTTAAAGATAGCAATATGGCTTATTCTTTGATTACGGAATTGGGATCTTTAAACAGGATAGGTAAGGGTTGTGGAGATTACTTTTTAAATGTTTGTAATCATGAGACAATAGATTATCTAGGAGATTATCTAGATATCTTAACTTTGTCAGTAGAAATAGAAGATGATGAGATAAGCAATATTATGAATTACTATGATAATAAATGCAATGTTGAACTTATTATCTATGGAACAATAGAATTGATGTTGTTAAAGTATTGTCCGATTAATCTAAATGTGAATAAAGATGCTCATTGTCATGCCTGTATGGACGGTCATAAGTATTATCTAAAAGACCGCAATGGAAAGAAATATAGGATTATAACAGATGTATTAAATCATCATACACATATTATGCATTATAAACCAATAGATAAAATTGACAATATAAAGCATTACTATG
>CAJTKV010000008.1:20622-49874 GCA_910577075.1 uncultured Bacilli bacterium | reverse complement strand
AATATACACCTATGAAGAATTTTAAGGATTTTCCTAATTTAAATAATAAGTTAAGTTCAGATGAATATAATGAAATAGTAGATTATGCTTATGATTTAGGAATAAGAAATTATCGTCTAGAATTATTAGACGAAGATTATGAAACGACAGAAAAATTAATAAATTCATTAATTTTTAACAATTAACTGGTATTATTAAACTGAGGTGACATGCAGTGAATAGGAAAGTATTGATTATTTTGGGGATTCTTATTCTTTTATCAATAGAAATAGTTTTAAGTGTTAGAAATAATGATGAAGAAAAAGAGGACGCGTCTATACCTGTTTATGATGCTGATGTCGTATGTAGTCTTAGTGGTGTTGATACTTATGAAGACATGAACGAAGAATATGATATAAAGGCATATCTTACTATTAAAGATGATTTAGTTACTAAAGCTATAATGGTGGGTCTAAGTAGTGATACGGGAAATTTATATGAGACCCAAAGTCTTATGAGCGATTATAATCAAATAGAGGGGATTGAAGCGAAAGTATCCTTGAATAATAATGACTTGATAACGGAGATAGAGTATAATTATGATGTTATTGATTTAGAAGAAGTTAGAAGTAAGCTAGGATATCTCTTAATAGATGATTCTATATTCTTAAAGGCGGATTCTCTTCCCGTTTCCTTGAGTGATTATAAAAAATATGAATTGCGAGACTATGTCTGTAATTAGAAAATCAAAAAAAGAGTTATTGCTAACTCTTTTTTTCTTTCATTTTTATTATTAAGTGTTATTAAATTAGTTTAGGGGGAAAGAAATGTTTAAGTTCTTTATATTTTAACACCTAATAATTTAACTCTTATAAAAATAAGATCATTTAGAATCATGACTTTTTAGTCACTTAAAAAATAAAAAATAAAATTGTAAATAATCACTTTAGTGATTGAAATTGTAAATTTGATAAAGTAAAACTTTATCGCAGGTAATCAGTACTTTTAAGTACACACATTGATGGGCTTAGTTGTCTTTTCTTGTTGTCTTTTTTAACTATAATACCAAATGCCATTCTCGTGATTTGGATCCAAACAACCACCAAAAATATTCAAATTGGAATTATACCAAAGTTACCGTGAATATTTATAAAACGGCTATAGTTTTTACCATCTAGGACTATATTACTATAAAAATGATGACTTGTCTTTAATTTACAATTACTTTTTGTTTTGTAGACACCATAATTTACAATATAAAACACAAGAATTTAAAAATCCTTGTGTCGATATGCGAGTATGGATAATCCATATGAAATAAGTGATGCGACGATAACTAAGATAGTTAAGGAGATAAGTCCATAATTATCGATAAAAGTAATAATTCCTTCAAAATTGACAGTTGCCTTTTTAAAAATGTTAATGTATACACTTAGAATGGAACCAACTCCCAATAGTAACATAACAATACTCATGAGGACAAACTTACTTTTTTCACAGCCATATTTATAAATGATGGGATAAAATATGGCATCTACTAATAAACTGGAAATTTCCAGCATTAATAATTGTTTTAACATGTCGGTATTTAATCCCCTTACTCCGGGATTGATAACGACATTTATACTTGCATAAATCATTAAGCCAATATAAGTGGAAATAAGCATCATTACTAAAGTAAATAAGTATTTACTTGTAACAATTTTGCGTCTAGATAAGGGATAACTCAATGTGTAGGCATCAGTATTATAAAATTCATCTGTTTGGAAAGTATTTATTCCCGATGTTAGAAGAATTATCGGAACTGAACAAATGGCTAGAAGATAATTACCTAATGCAATGGATAGCAATAGAGAACCTATAAATATAATTAAGAGGTTTTTCCAAGTGTTTTTGATAAATAATATATCTTTTATAATTAATCCTCGCATATGCTCACTCCTTTTATATAAAGTAACATGATATCATCTAAAGTTGTAATGTTCTTTATGTATTTTTCGTATGATTTTAACATGTCTTTTTTATGAATTAAAATTTGATAGTCTAGACGATTCTTTTTGGCACGAATAATAATATTCTTTTTGAATTTATCATATTCTTCATGAGCAAGTTCGAGCATGATATATTCCTCTTTAATATCCTTAAGCGGCTTATTAAATATTATCTTTCCGTGTGATATAAAAATGACATCATCGGCGATATGTTCAAGATCGGAAGTAATATGTGTTGATAAAAGAATAGAATTATTTTTATCAGTTACAAAGTCTTGAAACATATCTAACACTTCACTTCGAATAACGGGATCAAGACCACTAGTTGGCTCATCTAAAATAAGTAATTTAGGATGGTGAGAAAGTGCCACGGCAATTTCTATTTTTTTCTTCATACCAGTTGATAGTCGCTTGATTTCCTTTTTTAGAGGTATATGATATTCTTTCATATATTTAAAAAACAATTTGGAATCCCAGTTGGTATAGATGTTTTTCATAATGAGATTAATATCTTTGATATTAAATGTTTCGTTGATAAATGAATTATCGAAGACGACACCAATGTCATCTTTTAATGATCCATGATATCTTTTATCAAAGAGGGTAACTTCTCCTTTATCGGCATGCATGACATCAAGAATGCATTTTATTAATGTGGTCTTACCAGCACCATTTTCACCTATTAGACCAACGATTTTTCCCTTTGGTATTTTTAGGGTTATATCATCAAGTGTAAATTCTTCAAAAGTCTTGGTCAAGTTTTTAACTTCTATATTCATAGTAACCTCCATTAGTTGTTATTATTTATTATATCACGTTTTTGATTTACTATAAATTAGCAAAAAAAAGAATAATGAGTGATTCATTATTCTGGAACATTTATCTTTCTCTTGTTTGGCTTATTTTGCTTAGCTTTATTCGATAATTTTTGTTCATCAAATCCGAGATTGCTAATGTCATAGGCGAAAGTTTTGTCATAATCTTCTTTTAAGTATGGATATTCTTCGTTCCAATCTTCGATATGGAAAAGAATTGGTCCATCTACTAATTCACATTTTCCATCTTCGTTAATTATTATTTTATATGTCTGGTAGTAGTGAAGATTTAAGTATGCTTTGCCATTATATACACGTTCGTCCCCATCATTAATGTACTCATATCCAACTGTTATATTGTTATCTTTGGTAGCTTCTATTAGTTCATCAAGATTATCAGGAATGCTAATTAAATCATTTCTTCTTATAAATTTATCAAGCATTTTCTCATCGACAGTATCGTATATAGTTACTCCATTTAAATCTGTACAAACAAGTTCATCCATATGTTGCGTATCTATGTAGGCAATACATAGGTTTCCCGTTGAATCTAGATAATGAATAGCTCTTACTTCTTCCTCATTTTTAAGGTCATCTTGATATGCAATGACACCCTTATGATCAGCCCAAACAAAGATTGTCTCTTGTTCATCTTCTGCCTTGTTATCTTTACCACATCCCGTTAAACTCATAGGCGTCGTTATAAGAGCTAGAGCTAACATATTGCGCATAAGAAATTTTTTTAAGTTAATTTTTAAGTTTTTCATGATATCCCCCAATAAATTGATGATATTATAGCATTGATTGGTAAAAATCGCAAATGAAGGAGATATATTTTCTATTATATATAGATGTTTTTTTTAAAATGTGGTATATTTTTCTTGAGAAAAATTTTATAAATATGAGAGAGGAATGTGTTTATGAAAAAAATTTATGTTATTTTATTATTATCCATTTTACTATTTACGGGTTGTGAAAAGAAAAAAGAGGAAAAATTTGAGGAATTAGAAAAAGTTAATAACACTAGTGAGATTACGACAACAACGACTAATTCGACGACTACAAGTATTTCTAGTGAATCAACTACAAGTAGTATAAATACAACAAAGTCTACTAGTACGTCAACAAAGAGGACAACTACTAGTACAACTACTAAAAAGAATTATCCCGTTACAGTTAATGGCCGTGGTTATGAAATAGGTGATACAGTTACTATTGATTTGGCATTAAAATCGAAGGTATATCTTGGATTTGCTAATGTTTATATTTACGTAATGAAGCCATGCACAGCTACTACGCAAGAAGAAAAATTTATGTATTTAGAAGATGAATTGGATGTTAAGTTAAAACATGAAGTATTATCTCCTGTTCAAGGTGGACCTGATGAAGATGTTTTAGATAAGGGTTATTGTGGTCATGGATATCATTATCAAGTTGCTGCTGATGGTTATATGGCGGGAACTAATATTAAGAAAACGGATTTTTCTAAAGGAGTAAGAGTTTTAAGGGTTACAGTAAAACTTAAAAAAGCAGGAAATTATAAAATAAAAGCTAGTTCACGTGTTTTCCAAGATATTAATTATAATGATGTAGATAGTAAATTAGTAAGTGTTAATGTTTCACAAAAGTAATAGTGTTAGTAGTAGTTAATCTACTAACTTTTTTGTATTGTTCATGAGTATAATAAAAAATATTAAATGAAAAAAGGGTATTAATTAACACCCTTTTTTATGAATTTTAAACTTGATCAGATAAATACATATATCCATCAACTGATCCGGAATAATTTGAACCTGTAGAATTTAATACAACAGTTCCCTTATATGTTCCAGCACTTTGATCTTTCCATGTACATGAAACGCTAGTTTTGTCGACTATTGATGGATTACATCTTGAAATGAAATTATATCCAAAAAATCCCTTTTTGGATAAAGATAATCCTAGAGTTGCGTCCTTTTTGGAGTAAACGTCTGCAGTAAGTCGGTCATTTCCTTTTTTTAGTGAGTTAATTTTGTCTACATAATTACCGGTCTTGCTAAAACTAAATACGATTGATGAATAGGATGCAGCTGAAGCAATAGCAATGAATGCAAACGTTATAGCTAATCCTAATGTCATTATTTTTAACTTTTTCATTTTTCTTCTCCTTTCTAAATTTAGAATATCATAGAGTAAAAAATAAGGGTAGTGATTTATAATCACATATAGGTGTGATTATAAATCACTTTTAATCTCTCTCTATATATGATATGCTTTTTATATAGTTGAAAGGAAGTATATAATGATAGTTGAAGAGTTAGAGAAAGTTTATAATACAGAAAAAGAAAAAGTTATTGCATTATCAAATTTTTCTTTTACATTTGATAAGGGCAAATTTTATGCCATAATGGGACATTCGGGAAGTGGAAAATCTACATTGATAAAAATATTAGGTCTTATGGATAAAGCTAGCAGCGGAAAATATCAAATAAATGGGAGCAATGTTAATTCTTTAAGTGATGAAGAAGAATCACGTTTGCGTATGGAGAATGTTGGATTTATTTTTCAAGATTACAAATTAGATGCTAATTTGCGAGCAATTGAAAATGTTATATTGCCGATGCTAATTAATAAAAAAATAGATAAAAAAGAGAGAATAAATTTGGCAACAAATTTATTAAAAAGTGTTGGCCTTAAAAATCGCATTAATCATTTCCCAAAAGAGATGAGTGGTGGAGAACAGCAGAGAGTTTGTATCGCCCGTGCGCTAGCAAATAATCCGGATTATATTCTTGCTGATGAACCTACGGGAAATTTAGATGAAGAAAATGAGATAAAAGTTTTAAATATTTTAAAAGAATTAAGTCAAAAGGGAAAGTGTGTGATAGTAGTATCTCACAGTAATGAAATAGTCAAATATGCCGATCAAGTTCTTAATTTAAGCCAGGGAAAGTTGGTTAAAAATAATGAAACTGAATGATTCTCTATTTATATTGAAAAGGAAATTGTTAAAAAAAGATAATATCATATTGGGATGTGTTTTGATATTCTTATTTTTGGCTATATTTGCTTGTATAACATCAATTAATTTTTTTATCTGTTTTAGAACTAGTATGCTTGAAGCAAAAGATGGAAATACTTTAATTATTGAAAATACTGATGATAAAGAAAAATTAGAAGAAATAGAGAACATAGAACATGTGATTTTAGTTGCAAGTAAAAAATATGTTGATACTACTTTTGTCAATGTGCCACAATTTGATAAAGATAAAACTAAATATAGGAAATATATGGATAGTTCTATAACTTTGAAAACATTTTTGACGGATAATGATGCGAAAATTGTTAAGGGAAGTAAGTTAAAAAATCGTGGAGATATGATATGCCCAAGAAAATTTTATCCTTATAGTGTATATATAGAAGAAGATGTAAACTCGGAATTTACTACTAAATTTTATGATTCATTAATTATCAATGGTGATGATTTAGTGGGAAAGAGTATACTTGCTACTAGTGATAATAAAGAATATAAATTTAATGTTGTAGGATCTTTTCAAAACAATGTATTAGAGGAACTAGATGTTTGTTATATTTCAAAGGAAGACTTTGATATGCTTAGAGATGATTGTGAAATGTATTCTAATGAAGAATGCATTAAATATAATTCTCTTATGGTACGTGTAGATAATTATAGCAATGTAGCAGAAGTTGAAAAGAAACTTCAGGATTTAGGTTTTAGTCCGATAAGGAAATATTCCTATGATGAGCAAACCTTATCATCAATGACAGCAATCCCTTTATTTATATCGAGTATTATAATGGTAATTGTCATTACTATCATTTATAATTTCTTTAGAAAAAAGAGCATTAACAATCAATTTGATCAGGGTATTTTAAAATCATTGGGATATACTAAAAAAGATATAATTTCTCTAAATAAATTAGAAGTGGCAATTATCTATATTATCACTATAATTATTTCTTTCATATTGTATATTATTGTATATTATTTTATAGTTAATGCTTATCTAGGGGAAGTTACCTATAGTAATATGGCTGTGCCAATACCAATGGTTTATATGTTATTGTTTTCTCTTCTTTTATATGGCTATACAGTTTTGGTTATCAAAACTTTCACTAAGAAAAATTTAAATATGTGTGTTCAAAAATTGTTTGAGGAATAGGAGTTTTGCTATGATATTAAAAAGTTTTTATAGAAAAAAAACAACCAAAATATATTTTATAATATTAGTTTTAATAATGTGTGCATTTGCTACGCTAATTATTGGCAAAAATGAGTATATAGAAGAATATAATAAGAATTATGAATATTCTTTTATTTACGTGGAATCATCAAAATCTTTAGATTTAGCTAGTATTGATCATGTTACAAATGTTGAAGACGCAATACATGGTGTTGATTTTGAGTCGAAAGAAGAAGCAATGCATGGGTTATTTTATTATATGTCTAGTGAGAAAATAAAAAATCGTCAAGAAGCTATTATTCCATCTTTTTTTGAAAAAAGTTATCCACAAAATTATTCGATAGAAGAAGGAGAATATTCTTTTGTTGTAAAATATTATTATGATATGCCTTATTTGTGCCCAATAGTATATATTAATGAGAATGTATTTATAGAAATGTCTTCTAAAAAAAATAAAAAAGGTTATATTTTAAAAATCGATAGTTGGCTAGAACAAGAACAAGTTATAAAAAATATTGTGAAAACTACAGGTGCTGAGGCTTGGGGCTTTGAATTAAGTAAATCTAATATCAACTATTCTCAGCTGATAGAGAAATATACCATGTATTCTTATATTATAATGGCAGTATTTGTCTTAGTATCGTTCGTTACGATATATAATATTATAAATGATCAAAAAGATAAAAAATATCTGTATAGATCACTGGGGTATACAAAGAAGAAGATTTGTTTGTTAAACATAGTCAATATAAGTTCTTTGTATATGTTTGCCTTTATAATATCTTTGGTTTTGATATTAGGAATATATATGGTGATTTAATGAAATTGTTGTAATGGTTATGGAGCGGGTTAGTAATGGATAATAAAAAAATAGGTAATTTTATTAAAAGTTTACGAGAAAGTAAAAAAATGACCCAGCAAGAATTAGCAGACAAACTATTTGTTGAAAGGACAGTTATAAATAAATGGGAGCGAGGAATAAATACAATTACAGCTCCTAATATAAAGAGATTGTCTTCTTTTTTTGGTGTTTCTGCAGACGAGATACTTGCTGGGGAGATATATAATAAAAAAAATAAAGAAAGAATTGATGATGTAATATTAGATGTGTATCAGAAAAACAATTCTCTTATGAAAAAAATCAAAATAGTAAGTATAATTTTTTTTGCAACTATCGTGATGTTTTTAGTATACTTTTTTATTACGTTTTATAATTCTGTAAAAATATATGATGTTTCTTCGGAAGATGAGCAAGGAAATTTTGTTAGCGGTTCTTTAACAAAGACCAATGAATATATAAACTTGATTTTGAATACCGATGCCTTAAATCCTAAGAGTATAAATCTTTATTTTATGAACAAAGGAGAAAAAAAATATTTGGTTATGGCAGATAATCAAAAAATAATCTATATAAAAGATTATGTTTTTTACCAAGAATACTTTGATTTTAGCAATTTTGATGAAATGCTTGATAATCTTTATATAGAGGTAGAACTGGAAAATGAGACAAAAGTTGAAAAACTTATTTTCACCAGAGATTATTCAAATAAAAATTTATTTTATAAACAAGATAGTGGTTTTACTCCTTATACGAAGAAAGAACAGATTGTGGAAAATGAGGAATATAAATCTAAAATTGAAATGTTGCACAAAAGATATAATGATAAGATAAAAAAACTTAAATATAATGGTGTTGATTATACTCTTTCTATATTTGAAGATAGATTAATTATAGAGTATAACGAGACAACTGATAAAATAATTATTAATTATGATGTATTTGATTATGAGTATATGTATAAGATGATTAATGAAGATACAGTATATAATGTAAATGTAAATACTAATAAGGATAATGTTGAAGTTTACAAAGATTATGAATTTGTAAAAGAGATTATTAATTACTTAATAGAGCATGATGAAAGTTAATAAAATAATTATTAACTTTTATTTTTATTGTTTATAGGATTAGTTTATATTATACTTAGATAAATGGTGTTGATAATATGGAATATTTATTGTATTATTTATATGGTATAAATATCGTATCTTTTTTGTTATATGGATTAGATAAGTTATTGGCAATATTAAAATGGCGAAGAATTAGTGAGAAGATGCTTTTATTTTCTTCTTTGATGGGCGGTTGTTTTTTAGCAAGTGTTGCGATGATTTTGTTTCATCATAAAATAAGAAAGAAGTATTTTTGGCTAATTAATATTATGGGAATTATTATATATATGAGCATTATTGGAGGATTTTATGGGAATAGATGATTTTTTACATAAACATGTTTTAATTGAGTTAAAGGATGGTACAAATGTTGAGGGAATTGTTATTGATGTCCATCATACAGAAATATCCGAGGAAGATATATTCTATACGACATTAAATATTCGCGTTGATTATAATGATTATCGATTAATTTACATAAATGAGATAGATACTATTGGCGAGGTAGAATAATCGTGTTATAATGTAATTGCAGTGCCTACTGCATTTTTTTTTAAGGAGATTTTATGAGTAAATTGTTATTTCAAGGACATGGTAGTTATAGAATTATAACAGATGAGAATGTCGTTATATATGTCGATCCGTATATTGGTGATGGATATGATATAGAAGCCGATATTATTTTGGTTACCCATGAACATTATGATCACAATAAGATTGAGTTAGTTAAGCAAAAGAGTGATTGTGTAGTTATAAGATATAATACTTTAAAAGTGGGACATATATATAATAAGACGAGTATTAAGGGTGTTGAAATAGAAGCAGTGGAAGCATATAATGCCAAACATGATAAAAATGCCTGTGTAGGATTTGTATTAAGATTTGATAATCTAAGTGTATACTGTTCAGGTGATACATCTAAAACTGATGATATGGAAAACAAATTGAGTAAATATGGACTGGATTATGCACTTCTACCAATAGATGGCATATATAATATGGATGCCTTAGAGGCAAGTCTATGTGCAGAAATTATTGGAGCTAAACATACTATACCAATTCATATGAAACCTTTAGAATTATTTGATATGGAAAGTGCCTTGAAGTTTAATCATAGCAGTAGGTTAATAGTAGAAGCAGGAAAAGAGATAAATTTGTAAAATGTTAGGTTGTATCCTAGCATTTTTTCATTTATAATATAAATAGGAAGTGATTGAATATGGTAGATAATGCAAAGAGATTAGAGAAAGGTTTGTTAGGTAGTAGTATACTTACACTTGTTTTAGGAGTAGTATTATTAGTTGCTCCAGCAGAATCGCTTAAGTTTATAACATTTATTATTGCCTTATGTGCAATTTTAATGGGGTTATTTCAACTTATCGAATACTTGAAAATGCCAAGAGAAAATAAAATAATGAGTTTATCTTTGATGCTTGGAATATTTTTATTAGCTGTAGGAATATTTTTGATGCTAAACTTAGAATCACTTGTTAAATTTATTACACTTATGATTGGAATATTTATTGCGATAAAATCAGTATTTAAAATTCAATTTGCTTTGAATTTGCGTACAATATCAGATAAGTGGAAATATAATTTAGTAGTAGGTTTAATAGGAATGACTTTGGGAGTATTACTTATTTTTAATCCCTTTGGATCAGCAGTAGTATTTCTTAAAATTATTGGTTTAGTATTAGCTATTAGTTCAATTATTGAACTTGTTGAAGCTGGATCGATTATGAAAACTTTAGATGATGCAAAAGAATTGGCATTTGTCGAAAAGGAAAAAAAGAGTAAAAAAGATAAAAAAGACGAAAAAGAGGTTTAATTATTCTAGTATATGAAGTATAATCGTCTAGAGGGCGAAAAATATGAGAGAAATATATTTAGGTACAAAATCGGGGATGTTGCATCCTTGTGAAATAGAATCTTTAAAACATGATGCTATTGGAGATAAATATTATCTTTACTTTTTTGATCGTACTTTAAATGAGTTTTGTTTTGCAGAATTAGTTAAACGCAAGGGAAGATACTATACTAAAGAGATAGATTATCGCTCTTATGAGGGATTTATTCATGCTGTAGGTAGTTTATTTATGAATAAAGAGGATATTACTAATTTACCTCCAGTGATTCCCTATTATAAAAATAAGGAGCAGAATAAAACAAATTTGTTTTATGGAAGAACAAATGGAAGTGCAGCACCTTTAGTGCGAAAAGTTGAATATCTAGAAGTAGAGAGTTATTGCAATTCTTTAAAAGATGAGCCAGAGTATTATTATTTTATCGTGCAAGATATGCAGCCATTTTTAGTTCCAACGGAAAAGAATCCCTATGCAGGGGCTTTTGAATATTATTTAACTTTTTCTTGTAAGTCAGATGTACCTCTTAAGAAAAATATTATAGCTCGTCATAAGACGGATAAGAGTTTGTATGATTTACCACATGATGGAAAAACATTTAAAGTAGTATTTCCATACAAAGAGAAGTTAAATATCAATACGCAAGCGGAAAGACGCCTAGTATTAAAGATAATGGAATTAGAGAAGACTCAAAGGAAAAATATGGATCCCGTTCTTTTGACGAAAATTGTAAGAATGATGATGCAAGAAGATGATTATATAGAGGCAGCTTTAGAATATCAAATGTATTTAGAACAATATTATGATAAATGGGTCAATGATGAGAAATACAAACATCTATAGTATTTCTCTTTTTTCTTGAAAGAAAGAGAAAAATAATATATAATTTAATTAGAATAGGAGAGGGTTATATGAAGCGCAAATTAATTAATGAATATTATGCAATATTATATCAGTTCATATGTGTTCCATTGCTTACAATATTTTCTCTTCTACTTTATTATCGTTTTATTGTAGTAAGATTTGCAAGTGTTGGAGGTTTTGTGACAATCCTAGTTACGACAGTATTAGTGTTATTTAATGTAGCTGCTATATATGGAATAGCTTATTTGATGGAACATATATTTAAGATGCCTCTTATTAATCATATAGTAACGGGGGCAACGACGATATTTATCCTCTTATGGGTTAATGTGTATTATGTGACGACTACTAAGTCTTCTTGTAATGGATTAAGTGCTCTTAAATGTGGAGAATTAATTAATAATTCAAAGATAGCAATGACAGCTTTAATTGCATGTGTTACTTATTTTTTACTTTATATTGTAATACAAAGAATAGTTGTTAAAAAGATGCAGAGAAGTAATAGTTAGTATTACTTCTTTTTTGGAGGTTTTATGAAGAAGTGGATATTGGCATTAATTATTTATTTTGGTTCTCTATCGGTAGTTTATGCTGATCAAAGAATTGATGCGAGTTTAATTAAGTGTGTAGATGGAGATACAGCAGTATTTAAAGTTGATAATGAAGAAATCAAGTTTCGCTTTTTAGCTATAGATACTCCAGAGACTGTTCATCCGACGAAGGGTGAAGAAGAAGGGGGTAAAGTTGCTAGTACATATACATGTGAAAGATTGACAAATGCTAAAAAGTTACAAATAGCGTATGATGAAGCTAGCACAAAGACGGATAAGTATGGCAGAGGTCTTGCTTGGATTTATGTCGATGATTACCTATTACAGGAAGAATTGATAAAACTAGGATATGCTGAAGTAGCATATATATATGGAAAATATGAGTTTGTCGATCATCTATGTGAAGTACAAAAAAGTGCTCGAGATTCAAAATTGGGTATTTGGAATGGCAATAGAGAAGAAGGATATTGTAAAACAAAAAGCAATAAGACTACTAAAGTTTCAAAAGAGGAGACGACAAGAACTAAGAAGAAAGAGACGAAAGATAAGAAAAATTCTTCTTTAGATGAATTAATAGATATCTTAGAGAAAATGATTGATAAAACAACATGTGTACCTATATTAATTTTTTTGTGTGTATTACTGGTGGTTTTAAAGGCAATTAGAGGAAAGAATAAGAAAAAGTGAATAGGTGGAAAATTGACAAGATAAGTCATTATCATATATAATATGCGATATCTAGGGGGTATTAATGAAAAAATTAGTTAGTCAATATATTAATAGAGAGATAAAAGATGAAGAATCTTTGGCAAAATTGCGAGATGATTCGGAGTTTATGCTTGAAGTTTTTGAAACAAAAATGAAGGCAGTAGAATTTGATAATGTCTCTGATAGATTAAAAGATGATGAGAAATTTATTAAAGATGCAAGGATATATTTAGTCATGATAGTGATGAGTTTTTTAGTCTTTGTATATCACTTAGAAATTATAGGAAGAAAAAGGCTTTAAGAGAAGAAAAGGTATCAAATATTGATACTAAAAAGGTAGAACCAAAGAAAGTTAAGAAGCTAGAGCCACAAAAATCTGAAAAGATAAAAAGTGCGCCTGTTAAAGTAAAAAGTAGTAAGGTTGCTTCTAAGTCTCAGGTAAGTGAGAAAATCGATAAAAAGATGCAAGATGATTCACTTGATTATTTTAGCTATTTGGTATCTCAATTGGCAATAACGGAAGAGGAGCGCGAAACATTAATTTCTAAGTATCGTGAGGCATCTGATGATAAAAGAATTTTATCGGTGTTAATGACAATGGATTATTTATATATACAGGGTAGTGATAGACCAGTGCAATTGTTAAAGAGTACTAAAAATAATTTTTATCCACATTTTTAGAAAGTATTGAGGAATTTAGATTTTGCTAATTCCTTTTTTTGTGGTATATGTTTTTAAACTGGTGTATAATTAAGTAGTGGTGATGATATGATAAAATTAGATAAAGTATCCAAAATTTATTACAATAATGGCGTTATTGGAACGGGATTTACCAAAGTCAGTACGGAATTTAAAATGGGTGAATTTGTAGCTATTTTGGGTGAGTCAGGAAGTGGTAAATCAACTCTTTTAAATGTCATAAGTGGTCTTGATTCTTATGAAGAGGGAGAGATGTATATTAATGGCGAGGAGACAAGCCATTATGCTGAGGAGGATTTTGAGGAATATCGTCGTAAGTATGTTGCCAATATTTTTCAGGCTTTTAATCTAGTTAATTCTTATTCGGTTAGACAAAATGTCGAGTTAGTTTTATTGATTAATGGCAATAGTTCTAAAGAGAGTAAAAAATCAGTAGATGCCATATTAAAGAAAGTTGGCTTATGGGAACTTAGAAATAAAAAGGTATCAAAGTTAAGTGGGGGACAGAAACAAAGAGTAGCTATAGCGCGTGCTTTGGCGAAAGAAACACCAATTATCGTCGCTGATGAACCAACGGGTAATCTAGATCAAGCTTCTGCGAAGGCAATTTTTGAATTACTAAATGAGATAAGTAAAGATAAATTGGTAATTGTAGTTACACATAATTTTGATCAAATTGAACCATATGCTACACGTATTTTAAGAATGCATGATGGAAAGTTGATTGAAGATAAAAAGGTGCGTAAAACAGACGTTATTGAAGCTAAAGAGTCCAATTATAAGAAGATGAATTTGGCATCAAAGTTACTGTTATCTTTTAGAAATGCCTTTAATGTGTTACCTAAGTTTTTAATTACTCTAGCAGTATTTATTATAATAACTATTACTCTTTTGGGGGAATATGCTTCATTTAAAAATGATGAGTATAATGAATTTGCCAATACCGTTTATGATGTGTTTAATGATACCGCACCAGAACGCATTATAGTTAATAAAAAAGATAAGAGTATCATATCAAATGAGGATATAAAGAATGTAAAAAATATCGATAATGTTGCCGATTTAAAAGTTAATGATTATCTATATGATTTATCAATTGAGATGAATTTTAAAGATGATTATTATGTGGCTGGAGCAGTAATGCCTATAAGTAATTTCAAGGCCAATATTGATGAGGGAAGAATGCCAGAAAACGAAAATGAAATTGTCGTCGTAACAAATAAAGATCATTTTGATGTATCACAGTTTTATTTAGAGGGATGGTTTAATGTCTCTGGAAATTTATATTTAATGAATTCGGGAAATAGTTATGCAGAGAGTGTCAAAGTTGTCGGAATATCTTATGATGATAAGGCAATGGATCATACTTTCTATGTCGGTAAAAAAGTCATGGATTATATTGAAAATGCCTATTTGTTAAATTGCAATGATGTTGTTTTAAAACTTAAACAGACACGTATTCAGGGGAATGGTTCTTCTCTAATTGGAATTTCTGCAAAAGTTCCAGTTGGGGAAGTCTATGTCAATCTCGATAGCATTAATGGTGTTACTGATATAAATGGTGAAAACTTAAATATTGAAGCAACATCAATATATAATAAGGTAAGTAAAGATTTTAAAGTTACAAAGACTTATACATCGGAATCAGCTAAGAAGCATATTGGAAGTGAAAATTATAATGCGATTGTACTAAATCCTAAGGATATAGTAGAATTATTGGAATCTGATGTATATCAAATGAGTGTCTATGCTAAAGATGTTGATTCGATGGATAATTTAATCGAGGAACTTAAGAATAAAGGATATAATGCCTTTGCTGTTAAAGATACGGGTTATGTTTCTAATGAGTTGCTTGCCATATTTAGAGTTATGAATTATTTTGCTATTGCCTTTGTAATATTTGTTTTATTTGGTGTTTCTTACTATATTATCTATTTAGTATTAAAGAGTCGTGTAACATATTTTGCCGTTGTGCGCATGTTGGGTGGAAATGTCAAATTAAATAAACAATTAGTAAATATTGAGTTATTTATAGATGCAACAATTGGCTTTATTATTACGCTTTTGTTAATATTCTTAACGCATGCAAATGTAATTCATATTGAGGCTTTAAAGAATGCAATTAGCTTCTTAAAGGTACAACACTTTATTATTGTCTATTTGATACTTGTCATAATGTCTCAGTTATTGGCACGTAAATACGCTCGAAAGATATTCAAAGATAGTATGATTACAACATACAATATGGAGGTGTAATATGATAAGAATAGATAAGATTAATAAATATTTTTATAAGAATAAAAAAAATCAATTACATGTCATTAATAATACCTCTTTAGAGTTGCCAGATAAGGGATTAGTTACTTTATTGGGTCCAAGTGGAAGTGGAAAGACAACCCTTTTAAATGTTATTGGTGGACTTGATGATTTTAATTCGGGAAGTTTTAATATCAATGGCAGTGAGATTACTAAGAGAAATTATCACAAAATGGATAAAATTAGAAATTTAAGTATTGGATATATATTCCAAGATTATAAGTTGATTGATGATATGAATGTCTTTGATAATGTTGCTATATCTTTAAAGATGTGTGGTATTAAAGATAAGAGTACTATTAAGGAAAGAGTCGATTATGTCTTAGGAGTTTTGGATCTATATAGATACCGAAAGAGACCAGCTAGTACTTTATCAGGAGGAGAAAGACAAAGAGTAGGTATAGCGAGAGCAATTGCTAAAAATCCCGATATTGTCATATGTGATGAACCGACAGGTAACTTAGATAGCAAGAATTCTATTGAAATAATGAATATTATTAAATATATTTCCAAAGAGAGACTAGTAATACTCGTAACTCATGAAGTTGAACTTGCAAAATTCTATGCCGATAGAATAATTGAACTGGAAGATGGAAAAATAATCAATGATTATAAAAATGAAGATACTAAAGATTTAGATTATTCAATGGATAATAAAATCTATTTGAAGGATATGAAAGACCATCAAAAATTTAAAAAAGATGGAATTGAGATTAACTATTATAGTGATGATGTTAAGGATATTAAGCTCAATTTAGTTGTAAGAGATGGAAATATCTATATAGAAACGGAAAATGTCAAGGGTGTAGAAGTTATTAATGAATCTTCAGCTCATGAGTTAGTTGATGATCACTATAAGAAGATTGATAAATCTATTTATGAAAAATATCAGTTTAAAATGGGCGAATTTAAGAATAAGAAATATTCATCTGTCTATAATATGTTTTCGATGTTAAAGTATGGTTGGAGTAGGATTAAAACTTCTTCTAAATTAAAGAAGATTTATATATTATGTGTAGCTATTTCCGCAGCATTAGTAATGTATTCAATGAGTAGTATGTTGGGAATTACGAATATTCATGAAGAAGATTATTTAAATACCGATAAATCATATGTTCTAGTCGATGTTAAAAAGAATGGTATAAAGGCGTACGAAGAGATTATGAAAAATGATAATGTAAATTATGTCTTACCTATAAAATCTATCATTGATGTCAAAGTTCCATTTGATTACTATTATCAAGTTAATGGGGAGATGACGATATTAAATTCGATAGTTGTATCATCTATTAATAACATTAAAGATTCTGATTTAATAGCTGGACATATGCCACAAAATAAAAATGAAATAGTTGTCGATAAGATGCTCTATGAAAAAAATAAGGCGCATTCTTATTTTGGATTAATAGGTGTGTTGAAATATGAGGATTTACTTGGAAAGTATATCATCTTAGATAATGATGAAAAGTATTATATAACGGGTATAACTGATTCTAAGGCAGCTATTATCTATACGCATAATAGTGAATTAATGAAATATATTAGATATAGTAATGGTTATGATGCGGGAGACGATGAGTTGAATCAAGTTGTAAGCCCAAATCTATATAACGAAGAAATAAAGATTGAATCAGGAAAATTACCAATAGAAAAATTAGATATAATGTTACCTTCATCTATGAAGGGACAATATAACATTGGAGATAGTTTTGATGAGATTAAAATTGATGACAAAACAACGAAAGTTGTGGGCTTTCATAATTTAGATGACATAGATGATTATATTCTAAGTGATACGGGATTATTTAATCTATTTTTAAGCAACAGTGATTCTTTAACGGTATCAACTACTGATAAAGAGGAATTTATCAATAGGATGGCCTCTAAATATACTGTTAAGGATTTAGAGAAGGAAAATAAAAAGATTTATATGCTTGAAAGAAATTCTACTGTTCAAAGTATATTGCTTACGTCAGCTATTTTCTTAGCTGTAACTTTAGGTCTCGTCTATATGATGGTAAGAGCTTCTTTCTTATCTCGCATTAAGGAAGTTGGAATTTTACGAGCTATTGGAATTAAGAAATCAGATATTTATCGCATGTTTGCAGGAGAAATAGTGATGATTACTTTAATAGGTGGAGGAATTGGATCTATAGGAATGTATTATATACTTAGAGCTTTATCTAATGTTTCAATGTTCTCTGTAAAGATTTTAATTAATCCCGCTATAGGAGTATTTAGCTTTATGGTGCTTTTCCTATTCCATTTAGTGGTGGGATTGTTGCCAGTATATTTTACAATAAGAAAGACACCAGCAAGTATATTGTCAAGAAAAGATGTATAAAAAGACTTAGGTCTTTTTTTCATTTGTTTTTCATAAAGATATGTTAGTATTATAACTAGAGAAGGGAAGTGAGATATGAATATAAGACTCGTAGGTAGTAAAGATAATGATAAAAAAATAATTAATGAAGTTGTAAAAAGTTTAAATTATAATTTTTCTATTGAAGAGGTAGATGATAATTATAAAGTTAAATATCATATAAAGCATACTCCAGCGATTATAGTTGAAAATGTTGTGATCACAGACTATTCTAAGCTATCTATAAAAGAGTTAAAAAACATCCTAATTCAATTTATAGAAACTTAAGTGTGCACATTAAAAGCGTCTTATTTAGACGCTTTATTTTTGGGGCCTTTCTGAGGTTTTTCTAATTTCTTTTTTTGTTCTTTGAATGCTATAATATTAATTATTATGATAGGTACAAATAGGGCCATTATGGATAGATTATCTAGAAGGCTATTATTTAGGTTTATTGCTAAGATAAGCATTTCACCCCATAGAAGAGTGCCTATGAATAGATAGTCCATTTTCCTTAAATAAATTGTAGTAATGGATAATATGGCAATGAAGGTAAGAATTAGAAGGATTAAAGCCCACCAAGTTGATGAATAGATACTTTCAAGTAGCTTTTCAATTCCTAGGGCATTAAATATCTGGGAATCGGCATATGAAAGAGTATCGGAATAAACAAAAGCCATCGTGCAGATAATACTTAAAAGGACTTCAGCTAAGGTAAGAAATATTAAGTATGGGCTATTGTCTTTAAATAATTTTTTTAGTAATTTCATTTTTTTAACTCCTTATATTATAATTATAGCATAATGTGTTATAATTAAAAAGAGAGGATATATATGAAAAAATATTTAGTTTTGTTGTTAATTATACCTTTAATAATCGTTGGCTGTGCTAAAAAGAAGCCAATAATTGAATATGATGAAGAAGCCCATGAAAAAATAATTTCTAGTATAGGAAAAACTAATAATGATCAGGTGGTTGTTAAATTTAACGGAAAAGATTGTCTAGAATATTATGTATATGATATTAAAAATATTAATTTTATCTTATATAATTATACCTTCTTTAATAGAAAAGATGCCTATCAAGAGGCGGTCAATAAATATAAAGATAATGTACGTTTGGAATTTTCCAGTGATGATCAAGCTCTAGTTACCAAAAAAATGATTCAAAGAGGAAGTAAAAGTGATGATGCAAAGGATTTAAGAGAGGCAATAATTAACAAATATAAAGATGATAAAAATTATGAAATAATAAAATAAAGATAATACCCACTTGAAATAGAATATTATCTTTGATAAACTTAAATTGTGAGAAGCGTGTATTCTTTTAGACTATATGCTTACCACTGTTTGGGTAGCATCTTACTTGATAAGATGCTTTTGTTTGTCTATATTATCTTAATGATAATATAAAGTAAAACAAATATAATCACAAATAAGAAGAAATTAATAATAATTAATTCAGATTTATTCATATATATCACTTCCTCAATGTAAGACATCTTGTCTTAGAATAAATATCCAAAACCCCCTGATGTATAGTCAAAGAAAGTGGATTGCATCAAGAATACTTGCTTCTCGAGGAATTATTATAATGAATAAAAAATGGTCGTCAATAGTTTCGACAAAAAGTGACAAAAGAAAATAATAAAAAAAGATAATGCTTACTTGAAATAGAATATTATCTTTGGTAAACTTAAATTGTGAGAGACATTACATTTCAAGCTAATGCTTATCACATGTTTGTGATTGCATCTTATTCAGAATGTTGAGTAAGATGCTTTTTTTATTATCTCGAAAGAATATAAAAAATGATTATAGTAAGTATAAAGATAGTAATATCTTTGATATTTATTTTAATCATACTACCAGCTCCTTAAAAAAATACAACCAAAACCCCCTAAATAATTCGCTTGAGGTAAAAGAACTGATAAGCATCTTCATGTCTCTCGAGATGTGTATGATAAACAAAAAAGTAAATACTGACAAGTCATTCGACAAAATAAGCTAAAATATTATAATATTTACAACAAAAAAGACGATTTTAATCGTCTTTTAATTATACCAAACTTCATCTATTCTTAAACTTGTAGATATTGGCATTGGGTTAGGTAATGGGAAACTAACAAGTAAAGGAACCTTAAATGCTGTACCAAAGACAAGACCCATACCAGGATGAAGTGTTTTGATTTTTTCAATTGTCTCATCAGTTACGTTTGATGAAATACCTCTGACGATATTTAAATCTTCAGGATAGAATAATCTAAATACGACGAAGTTCGAACATTGTGAGAGAGCAGTTTTAGATAATTCATTTGGCCTTTGAGTGATGAATCCGATAATGGTTCCATATTTACGACCCTCTTTAGTAATACGGTCAAATATGTTATATCCAATAACACTTATATCGGAGTCGTTTTGAACGTATCTATGTGCTTCTTCAAGAATAATGTGAATTGAATAGCTTCCGCGATCTTCAAGTTCGGTTGTATATTCGAAGAAAAGTTTGGAGAAAATCTTTGTTAGACATTTTGCAAATCTATCTTCAATAAATGATAAGTTGATATCAACTAATTGGGCAGTTTCTCCACCTTCACCAGCGGTGAAGAATTTTTCTACAAATTCAGGTTTAGAAATATAATCATCAAAGGCAAAGTAATTAACTTTACTAGAATTGATAATTGATTGTAATCTTGATTTTAGAACATTGTTGCGGTCAAATACTGTTTCACTAGTTAAGGCACCTTCATTAATTAGAGCGAATTCCAAGGCATAATATAGGTCACTTAGAGTATAAGTTACATCTCCTTGTAGTTCGACTTTATCAATATCGACACGAATATGCTTTTGTAGGAAATCAATGACAAGGTTCATTGAATTAATCTTACCTTGATCATCAATATTTAAACATTGTCTTAAAGTACGATCATAACCTGGTTGACGGATTAGAGAATTAAGATTTAATGTTTCTGTGTTATATGATGATAGTACTGATACAACTTGGTCTCTCAATTGGGTAGATGATTTACCACTTGAAAGAATATCGAGAACGCATTTGGCGATGATATCGTTTTTGTGTTCTTCGGCTTTTGGATCGTGTGATTTAAATATTTTTACTAAGTCAATTGCTTTGGCTAATACTGGCAATTGGGTAGGTTCGGTAGCTCCTAAAAGAATTGCTAAATCATCTACACCTAAAAAGTATGCTGGTATAGTAAGAAGTTGTGAAGATCCAAATTCCTGTTGTGTTGTATACTTTTTGAAATGTAATCCAGGAAATTTATCCATTTCATCAAAAGTGTTATAATACTCACCATAAACGTCAAATAAACAAACATGAGCATTTTTAGGAAGTTCATTACTAGATGTAAAGAAGACATTCTGAATTAATCTTGCTAAACCACAGGATTTACCTGATCCGGTGTTTCCGATGATGGCAAAGTGGTTAGCAAAGAAATTATTTAAACTCGATGTAATAACATAATCTTTATATATAGGTGATGTTCCAAATAATAAATTGGCATGGTCTAAATAGTTTTGGTTACCTAAAATAGATTCAAGTTCACTTTTAAAGATAATACGAGCTACGGAATTCATGCTTGGCTTTTTTAAAACACCATTAGAGAATTTACCATTAATTATTTCGCCAATAAGCATAATAGTTACTTGCTTTTCGCCAATTCCAATAATCTCGCCAACTATTTTATGGTCAGGTTCAGGGAAAACGACGTGATATCCAATATAATTGGTATCTGCTACTCCCTTATTATTTTCAACAAATATGTTGCTGTTTTCAAAACCTAATATTTTACCAAACATTATAATCACCTTTTATTCTATACTATTAGAATAACAAATTTTTACTTTGTTTTCAATATTTTTGCAAAAGTATTGTTAAAATAAGAAATTATATGAAAAATTATTAGCAGGTTCTTCTTATTTTCACGTTTTTGTGATAAAATATGATACTGTTAGGAAGTGGTAAAAATGACAAAGAGAATTAATGCATATTTATTTACTTTTATGACACTGATGTTGGGTATGTTTGCTTCAGAAATTATATTTAGGATAATCAATGAATCTAGTTTATTGGATTTGTCAGTAGTTAGAATATTATGTGAAATGAGCATATTGGCATCAATTTTAACTTTTATATTTATGAAGTTTAAATTAGGAATGAGAAGATTTTTGACGATATTTATCGTGTTTTTAAGTAATATCTATGCATGTATTCAATTGGGCTTTAATAATTTTTTAGGAGTATATATTTCATTTCAGACTTCTAGTCAATTAGGAGCCGTTAGAGATTATGTTGCGGATTTTATTAGAAGTTTTAAATTATATTATTTTTTGACATTGATACCTTTTGTAGTGATTTTAATTAGTTATATAATTTTTTCTAAGAAAATCGATAAAAATGTCAATAGAAAGAACAGTAAGAGAACTACACTTGCAATATTGGGAATTAGTTTATCTTTGTTTATTACATCGATTATAATGCCTGCATTACAAGATAGTAATCAAATAGTTAGTACGAGAGAGTTATTTAGAACTGCTCAAAATCCAAGTTTGACTGTAGAAAAATATGGAACTTTAGGTTTTTGCTTTTTAGATGTAAAAGCTATGATTTTTCCAACAGCTGCATCAGAAAACTATGAAGTTATTCAAAAACATAAGAAGAATCCATCAGAAAACTCTAGAAAAATAGATGATACAGAGTGGAAGAATATCATAGATAGTGAAAAAAATAAGACGATGAATAATTTGAACAATTATTTTATCAATAGAGATATTACTGATAAGAATAAATATACAGGATTATTTGAAAATAAAAATCTGATTGTCATTATGATGGAATCAGTTAATGATATATTTATTAATGAAGAATTTTATCCTAATTTTTATAAATTAGTAAATGAAGGATGGTATTGGAAAAATAATTATTCTCCAAGAAATTCATGTGCTACGATGAATAATGAATTTAGTGGTATGACAAGTATATATTCAATATATAATACTTGTACGGCTAGTAGATATAAGAGCAATACTTATTATGAAAGTCTATTTAATTTATTTAATAATAAGAATTATACGACTTTTTCATCACATAATTATACACAGGCATATTATCCGCGCAAGACTATTCATAGAAATATGGGAAGTGGCGAATATTTTGGCGTAGAAAAACTTAAGATACCTTACTCAAATGAATATATAAATTGGTCAAATGACGATGATTTTATGGAAAGTATTTTAAAGATTATTGATCAAAAGACGGAAGATGGCAGTAATTTTATGACATGGTTAACAACTGTTTCATCACATCAACCTTATAGTGTTAGTTCTATTCAGGGAGATAAGTATTATAAGATGACAGAGGGATTAAAGTATCCTAGTGATGTTAGAAGATATATGTCAAAACTTAAGATATTAGATGAGGGATTAGGTGTTTTGTTAGATGGTTTAAAAGAACGTGGTATTTTAGATGATACAGTTATTGTCCTATATGGAGACCATTATCCTTATGGAATAAGTAAGGGAAATTTAAATAAGGTAATGGATTATGATACTTCTGAAGATTATAATGCCGAACGCGTACCATTTGTTATTTACAATAGTGAAACAGAACATCAAGTTTTTGATGAATATACAAGTTATATCAACATTTTACCAACACTTGCCAATCTATTTAATATGGATTATAATCCAAGATTATACCTTGGTGATGATTTGTTAAGCGATGATTATGAATCTTTAGTCGTATTTGCCGATGGTTCATGGAAAAATGAGAAGGCGTTCTTCAATGCTTCCAAAAATAAGATTAAGTATTATGGAAGTGATGAATATACGGGCGAAGAGATAAGAAATATCAATGTTGATATTAATACAAAGATAAATGTCAGCAATGCGGTTATTAAGAATAATTACTTCGAATACTTGGGAAAAAAATTAGGGGTAGAAAATAAAAAGGTAGAGAAGACAACGACAGTTACTACTACGACAATTAAAACATTAGGAGATTAAATATTTATAGGGGATTAAAATGGTTGATAAAGAAATAAAAAAGACGGTTAAGAAAATGAATAAAAAGGCATTAGGTGTCAAAAGTGAAAGCATGGCTTTCCGCTATGGATATGATTATACATTTTTGGCCAATTTGTTAGATGAAGTGGGGATTTCGGATATTGAACTGAGAGAAGATATGATGAGTTTGATTCCCGATGAACTTTTTGCAAATGTCAGTATATATATAGATGATTTGGGGAACTTGGCTAAAGAAGTCATTGAGATGTTTAAAAAGATAAATTTTTATTGTTATCTAAGAGAGGGACATACGAGTATTTCTAATGCGGATAAAGGGGCAATATTAAAAGAATATCTTTTGAAAAAGATGCCATGGGCTTACAATCTATATAAGGATTTATGTGATAGTGGACATGTTTTTATGATTGATAATGATCATGATTATGGAGTTGCCTACTTAATGCCAATGATAGATGAGTATTATATGGCAATTAATAAATATTCATCTAATGACTTAAGTGATATTGAGACGACGATACATGAACTTATGCATATCTTCGTAGCTAAACTTGCGCATTCTTATTCATGGAAAAATCACCATAATATCATATCGGGTTTTTCAAAGGAATCGGCTTCATTATATTCTTCATTATCCTTTTTTGAATTTTGTATGGAACAGCATATTTGTACAGATGATGCTTTATTACACCGCAATTTATCAGATTATGAAATATTGACTTTCTTTAAATTGATTAATTATTTCTATGAAATGGGAGTAAAGGAAGGCAAGGAAGTTACCATAAGTGAAGGAGTAAATTATAACTTTGATGATGATTGTATAATGGAACAGGATAGAGATGTGGCATTTTTCCGCTATCTTGAAGGAGAATATTCTAGTGGCTCATTTACGACATTTCTCTATGGAACGGGATATGTTGAAGCATATAATCTATTAAAGTTAGAGCGTGAGGGAAAGAATGTTAAAGATATTATTAATGATTTTGTTTTAAAATATCAAATTGCTGATGTTGATACTGACTTATTTAAAACAGATTTAAATTTTATGGGAAGAGAGATTCAAAATCATCAAAAAAGTTTAGAAAAAAAATATCCAATTCCTGGATATTTCGTAAGTTAAAGGAGTTCGGCTTTCTTTTGTAAAAGTCGTACTTCTGATTCTAAATGTATGTCATATTCTGAAGAAGGCATATTAACTAATTTATAATTTATAGGACTACCAATACTTATTTTTAAATCCGTAAAGGGAAGATATGAACCATTGATACCAAAGGGAACTATGAGAGTTCCTTTTTTTTGAGATATTTTAGGTATTCCCGGTTTAAAGGGAACATCTTCCTTTAAAGAATGGGTTTTTCCTTCGGGGAAAATAACGATTTTTTCTTTAGAGTCAATCAATTTAAATAAAGTTTTCATGGCATTGATATCTATTTTTTGTGGATCAATAGGGAAAGTTCCCAGTTTAGAAAAAAAGTTAGCCCAAGACTGATAGCGATATAATTTCTTATCAACCATGAATCTTAAATCATCATCAATTAATGCAAGTAATAGCCATGAATCTAAAATATTTAAATGATTACCAGATAAAATATAATTTTCATCTTCAGGAATATTTTCTAAACCTTCAACTTTAATGTTATAAGTTATGCGCATAAATGCTTTAACAAATTTTCGAAATTTGCGATAGAATTCAATATCATAATTATTTTCCATATAATCCCCTTCTTTTTATTGATGGCTATTATAACATAAAAAAAATATTTTACCAAGTGTTTGACTTTTTCTTTAAAAATTCATGTTAATCTATTATAATTAGATATAGGGAGAATAGGTATGAAAAAAGTGGAAGATGAATTAATAAATGAAGAATTAGCAAAAGAAATAATAGATGATAATAAGGGATTTAATATGAGCGTTAAACAAAAGTGTTTAGTATGTTTACTCATTGGTATGATTATTGGGGCTCTTGCAATGACTTTCTGTTGGCCTAAGCGCGTGGCAAAATTAAAAAATGGTGAAGAAGTCGTAGCTACTATTGGAAATTATACTGTTTCAGCAGATGAGGTCTATAGTGCAGTAAAGAATGAAACGGCTATGATGCATATTTTGGATTTGGTTGATTATTCTATATTAATTGATATGTATGGCAAGACAGATGAAGCAGATACTTATGCCAAAGAACAATCAGAATTAATTTATAAAAATTATGAGGAATATTATGGCTATACTAAAGATGAGTTTTTAGATGCTAATGGATATAAGGATGAGAATGCCTTTATGGAATATTTGACTCATGATTATTACTATTCCAAATATTATGACGAGTATATGCTCAAGTTAATTACTGATGAAGAAGTAGAAAAGTTTTATAATGACAGTGTAAGTGGAAAGAAAAAGGTTCATCTATATACAAAGTTAGATGAAAATGTTGATTTAAATGATATTAAAAAAGAGTTAGACAAAGGCACTTCGATTGAAAAGGTAAATAAGAAATACAGTGGAGCTATGTATAATGATTTGGGAGAAATATCATTTGCTGACTATGCCGATTATTCAGATGAATTCCTAAAGAATCTATATTCTTTAAAAAAGGGTGAGACATCTAAAGTATTTGCCGATGGAAATTCTGGGGAAGCATTAATCTATGTTGAAAGCGCTGAAGAAAAACCAAAGCTTGAGGATATTAAGGATGAATTAAAAGAAACGCTAGCAAAGAAGAAAGATAATGAAGATGAAAAGATATACTACAAAGCTTTTATTGAATTAAGAGAAGAAAAAGGTCTTAAATTCAATGATACAGAGTATAAAGATATGTATGATAAATATATTAAAAATTATAAGTAAAAGTTAATGTTAAGTCATTGACTTTTTTTATTATGTTGGGGATATGTTTGATATAATAAAAGAGGAAAGTAGGATGAATATGATAATAAAAGATATTAAAGCTCGTGAAGTATTAGATTCACGTGGTAATCCAACAGTTGAAGTAGATTGTATTTTAGATAGTGGAGTGCTAGGAAGAGCTATTGTTCCAAGTGGAGCATCTACTGGTGAAAGAGAAGCATTAGAATTAAGAGATAAAGATGAAAGATATAATGGTAAAGGTGTTTTAAAGGCCGTCAATAATGTAAATACTGTTATAAGAGAAAAAGTAGTAGGAATGGATGCTAGCAAGCAAAGAGAAATTGATGAGGCAATGCTAGAGTTAGATGGTACAGACTTTAAAACTAACTTAGGCGCTAATGCCATTTTAGGTGTTAGTATGGCCGTATTAAAAGCAGCAGCTTTAGAGAGTAAAAAGCCATTATATAGATATATAGGAAATGGTACTATTATGCCAACACCAATGGTTAATATTTTAAATGGTGGAGCACATGCGGATAATAATGTCGATATTCAAGAATTTATGATTTTACCACATCGCGATACTATGAAGGAAAGAGTAAGAGTGTGTGCAGAGGTATTTCATAGTTTAAAGAAAGTTTTAAATGACAAGGGATACTTTACTGGAGTTGGTGATGAAGGTGGATTTGCTCCAAATTTGAGTTCCAATAAAGAGGGATTTGACGTCATAGTTGAAGCTATTAAAAAAGCTGGATATATACCTGGAGAAGATGTTTCATTGGGAATAGATGCCGCAGCTTCTGAATTTTATAAAGATGGAGTTTATGTAATTGATGGAAAGGGTAAGACTACTGATGAATTAATTGAATATTATAAAGATTTAGTAGAAACATATCCAATAATTTCTCTAGAGGATCCACTTGATGAAAATGATTGGGATGGATTCGTTAAATTAACAAAAGCATTAGGAGATAGAGTACAAATAGTTGGAGATGATTTATTTGTTACTAATAAAAAATTCTTGCAAAAGGGAATTGATATGGGAGCTTGTAATGCTATCCTTTTAAAGGTAAATCAAATAGGTACAATTACAGAAACTTTAGATACGATTGAACTTGCTCATAAAGCAGGATATAAGACAATTCTCTCACATAGAAGTGGAGAGACAGAAGATACGACAATAGCAGATTTAGTTGTAGGTTTGGATCTTGGACAAATAAAAACAGGTTCAATGTCTAGATCAGATAGAATATGTAAATATAATCAACTATTACGTATTGAAGAAGAATTAGAAAGTGAATAATAAAAAAATATCTTAATTAATTAAGATATTTTTTAATGTTTAAAAATAATACTTTTTTATAGCTTCTCTTATTTCTTCAGTTACAGTGAATTTATCAACTCTGTTTTCGACACTTTTAGGTACGACAGCATCGATATTGCAGAAAGGACAAATAGCTGTTAGTTCTGGTTCATCTTGAACCCATGAACTTACTTTAGTATATGAGAATTCTTTACCACAATAAAGACATATGCAATTTTTATATCTTTTTAGTAATTTGCGATTAGCAAAACAGTAACTTGTAATGATGTCATATTGTTGTTCTAAAGTTGATTTCATAGTTATCACCTAATCTCATTATACTATATAATGAATAAATTCGACAAATAATCATATTAATTTAATAGGTGAAGCTTAATGAAAAAAGTTGCAATAAATGCTAGTGGTGGAGGATCGGATATAGGTGGTTCGGGAAATGGCATTGTTGAAAAAGATATGACTTTAAAAATATCCAAGAAAATAAAAGAAATATTGGAAAGTAAAGGCATTGATGTTTTGATGTTGCGAGATGGTGATCAAACTCTTAGTTATGATGATAGAATAAAAAAACTAAAAAGTTTTGGAAGTCCCAATGATGTCATATTGATTTCTAATTCTTTGAATAGTGGTGGAGAAAAGGGAATAGAAGTTATCTATCCTTTAAGCAAAAGTAATACTTTAGCATCAAGTATAGCAAATAATTTAGAATATTTTAATAATGCTAAATATTATCAATATAATAATCCTTGGAAGTATCCGTCGGCC